>CASBQJ010000257.1 GCA_949127705.1 Synechococcales cyanobacterium PMM_0085 | reverse complement strand
GGGTGGGGCTAGGCGTGGTAGGGGGCAAAGCGGCAATTGGGCTAGAAGTGCCCAAAGACGCTAAAGAGCGATCGCTGGTCAAATAAATATGTCCCAACGGGCGGCCTTGATAGACACGGCGCGTCAAGCGCCAGCCCGAATTTAGCGCAATCCGATTGAACCCTGCTGCACTAGTGCGGGTTCTGCCAATTTCTAGGGTAGGCGAATTGCCCCGGCTAGGCACCGCATAGAGCAGCGTCGTATTGCCCTGCGTTGCCGTCCGCAACGTGTAAACCAATCCCAAATCTTGCCCTTCCACTCGCACCGAATAGCCGTTGCGATCTGTCCCTCGGCTACAAATTCCCGTAAAGTCGAATCCTAGCAGCAGCGGCTCTACTACCCCTGCCGTTTCTCGCCAGCAGGGACGGCTATCGCTAACCTGCTCTAAGATTGTGAGCCTGCTGCCGCCTGAGGTGGCCAATAAGACAAATCGGTTCTGGTCTACTTCGGTGTTGCTAAAGGAGGTGGCGATCGCCGGATCCTGCATCCCACCTGCCCCAATCGCTAGGGCAGTCAATACGGTGAGCGGCAACCAACGTGCAAGTTTCATACTTGTGTCTCTGTGTTTGGGTGGATGGTTAGGTTTTCCCTGATTCGTTAAAGGGTAGATTCAACGAGTTACCAAATTACTTCTACGATGCGCTCGGCTGATCCGAACGATTTTTTATGAGATAGCGTCAAAATTGATCGAGGTAAAGTTGAATCATTTCCAGCCAAATTTTGCCCATCTTATACGACTGAAGCCTTCGGCCAGAAGATGAACTCAATCCAAATTAATTTGCTCAATGAACTCAGATCTCTCACCCCATCTTTCTCAGGGCTATTTCAGCCTAAAGATTGACTTCAAGTGGTTCAAGCCGAAACCATACCGACATTGAGCTTGAGCCAGAGTGTCTAAGCCTGAATCTGAGCGATCATCTGCTGCCAGAGACACTGGTTGGATTTAATATAAAGTTTTGTGTCTAGATTCAACACGTCTGCTACATCTCATCCCCTTATTCCACTTAACTTATTCCACTTAATGTCTAAGAGGGTGTCTTAAAAGTCCTCAGGGGTGTGTTTGACTACCTCAAGTACCTAGAGGCTGCTACGACAGAATCAGTATCTCGCCGATTACAATCGTCAGTACAGGGAGCTTTTGGGGCTTAGACTAACACTTTTAAAACACACTCTAACAGTTTCAGTGTGAGTATAAACGCTGACTCAAAAAAACTATTCTTTATGAGATTCTCTGCTCAATTAAGAGTTTTCCCAGAGGCTGTTAGCCGCTATAGGATTTAATCTGTTACATAGATGAGCGCAAAGTTTAGAGTTTTAACCTTTACATTCTTTGTCACTTATTCAACAGCAAAAAGTATCTACTTTGCTTGTTAGCTCCAAGGAATCGTGAAACGTTGAAAAGCATTTAGAGCAATTCATCTATCCTTTACCTTGGCTCCGCTGACAATTAGGGCGATGAGTAATTCGGTCTCTGAACTGATACTAAATACAAGCTGTTTAAAACTGAAAGACAACCATCAACAAAGAGAGAAATCAAATGATTAACACTTCAATTCGTCGCGCTTTAGTTCTTTCTAGCTTGGTGCTTGGCGCAACTACTTTATTTTCTTCGAAAGCAATGGCAGACACAGTCACCCTCGGTGGTACAGTTGCCTCTACGCTGGCTCTGACCACTACCCCTACAGCTGCGGCATCTGCTCTGAACCTGAGCACCGGAACCCAGCAAATCGTTCAGGTGGCTGATCTAGCGATCTCAACTAACAATGAACAAGGCTACACGGTAACTGCTAGCTCCGGTAGCTTGACCAAAGCAAATGGAACGCCGATCGCCTACCAAGTCACTACAACTGCCGATACGGTTGCAGCTGTTGCAGGTGATTTCACCATTCCCTCTGGGACAAACTATACCGTTGGATCGAGTGCTGCGAATGCTGTGGGTTCAAACGGTCGTGACCTGCACATTATGTATACCCCTGCATCTCTCCAAGATCCAGGTATTTACGCTGGCACTATCACCGTTACCGTTGCTGATAACTAGTAGGTTTCAGCAAGAGCATGTTTGAAAAGTCATATTTCTGGTAGTGAAACAGCATCGATCCTCCTGAGTTTTCCTTTAGAAGGTAAGGAGAGCCAAGAGAGATCATTCATTGCTTAAATCACAGCCAGCCACTTTTAAAACAGCCACTAAGAGATTGGGAGGGTCATGTATGGCTGGATCCAACTCACCCTTCCCACTCCTTTCTTTATTAAAAGCAGGTCGGAGATTGAAGCAATGAAACAGCGATTTAGAATTAGTTTGGGGCTGCTAATGCTGAGTTTACTTGTAGCAAAACCGGCGATCGCCAATGTCTCACTCGTGACAAATCCAGCCTCGATTGCAACTTCACTGGACTTAGATGGAAGGGAAAATTCGTCTACTCATATTGTTAAAGTAGCAGACATCTATCTATCAACCGACAACCCGCAAGGCTTCACTATAACGATTAGCTCTAGCAGCCTATCTAAATCGGGTGGAACTTCAATTCCTTTTCAGATCACCACCGTCGCAGACGGTGTGGGAACACCATCCGCAGGAAATTTTACGACTCCATCAGGCCACAATTACACGTTTAGCACCTCTGCCGTAGGGACAGACGATCGCGATGTCTATATTCGCTACCTACCCGCAGCATTACAAGATCCGGGTAGCTACAGTGCTTCCATCACCATTACCGCTTCTGACAATTAGCCCATACCGCCTGATCAAAACATTCTATGAAATTCTTGCTTTCGTCTCTTTTACTTTCAGCAGTCCTCTTAGCAGTGCCAGCTTTTCCTGCATCTGCATTTGAACTCCTCCCCGTATCTCGTGAATTTGCTCCTGCTGGAAGAGACGCAACTCAATCCTACGAAGTCGTTAACGATGGAAATGAACTGCTAGCCGTTGAGCTTTCTATGCTACGACGACAAACCGATATTAACGGTACAGAAACTTACAGCAGTGGTGATGATGATTTTTTAATTTATCCCACTCAAATTTTACTGGAGCCTGGTAAAACGCAGAGTGTACGCGTCACCTGGCTAGGGGATCCTCAGCCCACCACTGAACTCTCGTATCGCCTATTGGCAGAGCAGTTGCCGATCGATGTAGACCAGACGGATGAAAATCAGGCCAGACCCGTTGGCGGTGTTCGGGTTTTGCTGCGCTATCTCGGCTCGGTATACATTCGCCCAGCCCATCCGGCTGCTAGTGTCGTTTTAGAAACGATTGAGCCTCAGCCTGATGCCAGTCAACCACCAGGATTAGCAATTACCTTAAATAACCAGGGAAATGCTAGAGCGGTATTAAGGAATTTCCACTTACATCTGGTATTGCCGACAGGTGAGAGTGTTAGCTTACAGCCGGAGCAGCTCACAAGCATTAATAATTCCATCATTCTGGCAGGTCATCTTCGTCGTTTTATCATTCCGTATCCAAATGGCTTTTCTGTGAGTCCCACCACCGCCACGTTTGAATTTGACTCAGAGTAACGAAGCTGTTGTCAATGGGGCGCTGCTGCACCATTCTCCTTTGTAGCCGGATTGCCAGCGGAAAGGTTACGCGACGAATGAACAAAAACTGCCCTGTAGTCAGATAGCTCTGACTACGGTTTGATCTGGCCTAGCATGCTCGCTAGGGGAGCACTGTGTCTATAGCAATTCATACATTACTCACTACACTATTAACTGTATTGCCGACTGCATCGGCGCAAAAATCGACCGATCTATCAATTGCCAACCCTACGCCTGAGCAGGCGATCGCCCCTGTGGCTGAAGCTGCGGTTGCTATTCAATCAACTGCTGTGCCTGCTATTGTTACGGCTCCAGAGTCGATCAACACGATTCAATTTGCACAACGCAGCGGCAGCCAACCACGAGAGGCGCTTGCGGTTTCAATAGCGGACAGTAATCTGCCTGCTGCCGTTACCGCGTTTGAGTCAACCGAGTTCATGCCGTTAGCTCAACAGGGAGCCAATCTATCAGAAGCGGCTGCTCAAGACTCAGCAGCAAAAAACGAATCGAATGTTACGCCTGCCCCAGAACAAGCGCCAGCCATTGAATCGGCTGAGCATTCGGATCAGGCAGTCAGTCAGACATCACAAAATGCTTCAGAGCCGCAGCCGAACAGCACAGAGTCTGAGGATGAATTATTTGAGCGTATTTTTGGTAGCCCTCGAAATGTAACGGCTCAGCAGCTTAACGTTCCTTTTTTTGTAGATGACCAACTCCAGGGGCAAATCTTGGTGCTGACCGCAACGGCTGCTACACCAATTGCCCGTTTGCAGGCCACTTTCTTATTAGAAAAGCTGCAAGATACTGTTCGACCGGATATCCTTCAGGGGTTAACCGCGTCTGTTGATAGCGCTGGTAATCTCTCCCTCAGCGTCCTGCAACAGGCTGGACTGGTAGCCACTTTTGACGAACGCAGGTTAGAAGTAAGGGTGCAGGTGCCTTCGGCCTTGCGACGGACGACAGTCAACACACTAGGGAATCTGCCTCCTGAAGCCGCCGACGCGCTGCGCCCCAGTCATGTGAGTGGGTATCTTAATATTCAGGGCGCAGCCGGAGTTGTCTGGTCAGACGGGACTGAGTCAGCGGAACGACAATCCTTAAATTTAAATATTGATGGTGTCCTCAACGTTGACGACTGGGTATTGGAGGGCAGCGCCAACTTGAGTGAAGGCGCGGCATGGACAAGAGGAGATGTTCGACTAGTTCGGGATAATCCTGACCAGGCAATCCGCTATACGATTGGCGATCAGATTGTTCCTACCAGAGGATACCAGAGCAGCATTCCAATGCTTGGGTTTTCGGCTGTCCGCAATTTTTCGCTTCAGCCCTATGGCATCACGCGTCCGATCAGCCGATTTGAGTTTTTTCTGGAAAGACCTTCGACTGTTGATGTTTTCATCAGCGATCGCTTCACCCAAACGCTGCGACTGCCTGCCGGGTCGCAGGATATTCGCAACTTGCCACTCAACGCTGGCATCAACGAGGTGCAACTCGTCATCACCGATGATTTAGGTCGAGTGCAGCGTCTAAACTTTTCTGGAGCAGTGGCAGCAGATCAGCTTGCGCCCGGTGTGCAGCAGTTTGCCTATGGCGTTGGCTTTCGTGCCTCTAGCGAAAACGGTAGCCAATCCTATGACTGGAATCAACCCATGCTCACCCTTGCCGATCGGTGGGGGCTAAATGAAAACCTGACCTTAGGAGGCTACTTCCAGGCCACTCTCGATCGACAAGTGGCTGGAGTCGAAGGAGTTTGGTCAACCTCAATTGGCAACTTCAGTTGGGATGTTGCCTTGAGTCATGATCAAGAACTCGGCGTTGATGGTGCGGCTCAAGTCGTGTACGAAGTCCTCCAGCTGGGTAATAACAATCCCACGCAGCGATCGCTGCGGTTAGCGCTAGAGTACCGAGGCGACAACTTTATGCCTTTAGATGACCTAACAGCTCGTGACTCTAGTACCCTAGATTTCTCTGCTAACTATACTCAGCAAATCTTTGGAAACATTAACGCCCGTTTGAATGGACGCTATCAGCTCGGTCGAGACGGAGCCGCAGATGCCTACAGCCTAGGACTGGGGCTGTCGCGGGCGTTTAATAATGGCATCAGCGTTAATCTCAACTTGAGCCAACAGCATACCCAAGGTGGAGGGGATGAACAGCGAGCATTCCTCAGCCTGTCCTGGCTATTCCCGCGCCAGCGACAGTCGCTGATCACAACAGCTGATATCAACAGTTCTGGTGCTTCAACTCAAACAACCTGGAATTTCGACGCTGCCAGAACCGTCGATCGCTTGACAGGCTCAGTTAGCTTGAACACAAATCCCGAATTCAGTTGGCTCACGGGCAAATTGAACTATGTGGGATATCGAGCAAACCTGGGATTTTCCCAAGAGTTACAACTTGCAGCAGACGATAACGCGCTAATTGGCAATGCCAGTCAGCTCACCTTTGGTACGGCCTTAGTCTTTGCAGATGGACACTTTGGCTGGTCTCGCCCGGTGAGCAATAGCTTTGCCCTGGTGGTACGGCAGGGAAACCTCCGGCAGCAGGTTGTAGAGGTTAATCCGAGTGGAAACGGCTATATTGCCCGTGCAGACTCCTTAGGGCCTGCGGTTGTTCCTGACCTACAGCCCTACTACCTATCGCCGCTGCGGATTGAAACCCCTGAAATGCCAATTGGGTATGACATTGGGGCACAGCTCTATCACCTCTTGCCCACCTACCGTAGCGGTACGGTTGTGTATGTGGGTACTGATGCTACAGTTTTTCTGCGAGGCACGGTGCTAACCAAAAATGGCGAGCCGATCGCACTACAAACGGGTGAGGTGGTGTCTCTCTCTGACCCCGATTGGCAACCCATAACAGTATTTACCAACCGAGCCGGACGGTTTGCTCTAACGGGATTCAAGCCAGGGCAATTTGAATTGCGATTTGATGATCAACGAGTGGTGCAATTTGAGATTCCTGCAGGGCAGGAAGGGATCTACGATGTAGGAACGCTGCAAATATAGAGCTTAGACAATGGGCAGGATTAACCTATTTCTCCCAGTTCAAACTCTGCTCCGCTGCAAGCAGGCTTCTTCCCAGCCAAACCATGCAAAAACAAACCATCCAACAGCGAGCGTTCAGGCTGCTGTCCGGGTTGGCAGTGGGGGCGATCGCCTCCCCGTTAACGATGTCTCCCGCTCTGGCTCACTGCGTCAGGCATTACAGTGGTTTGAGGGACTGGAATGGGTGGTGAGATTGCCTTCATTGCCCTCTATATTGTGGCCGTTGCCACAGTTGCCGTCACACTCTGTGTAACTCGCATACCACCTCAGGCACTAGCTGAAAAAGTCAGCGAGTAATCGATTCAACTGTCACAAGGGAAACAGAACGAAATCACTATGTCTAGCCCAACTGCCACACACACTCTCAAACAACGTGACGCGGCCTTAGCTAGCACGCCTCAGCAACTCAACCTATTACAAGCCCTTGAGCTAGCCCACACTCCAAACCAAGGTGGTTTTGATGCCGCCCTTGCAACCCATGGCTGGCAGACCTTAGCCCCTGCCCCGCTCGAAATTTTTCAAATCAACGTGGGCAAGCTGTGCAACATGACCTGCCATCACTGCCATGTGGATGCCGGACCCGATCGCAAAGAAATGATGGATCGAGATACGGTGGATGCCTGCCTGCGGGCGCTTGATCAAACTGATGCTCATACGGTCGATCTAACGGGCGGCGCGCCGGAACTAAATCCCCATTTTCGTTATTTAGTAGATCAGTGCGTTTTGCGCGGCAAACATGTGATCGATCGCTGCAACCTGACGGTACTGCTTTTACCCCGACTAGAAGATTTACCGACTTGGCTGGCCGAGCGTGGGGTGGAGGTCGTCTGTTCCTTGCCTCACTACCGTCAACGCAACACCGATGCCCAGCGAGGCGATGGCACCTTTGCTCAGTCGATTACGGCTCTACAGCGGCTGAATGCGGCGGGCTATGGTATGGGTAATCCCAGCCGTCAGCTGACGCTAGTGAGCAATCCGGTGGGGGCGTTTTTGTCTGCCAATCAGGGCAAGCTAGAGCAAGAGTGGAAGACGGGCTTGCAAACGCATCAAGGGGTCAGCTTCGATCGGCTAATCACAATCAACAATATGCCGATCTCGCGTTACCTAGAATGGCTAGAGCAGTCGGGGAATTTGCAGAGCTATATGGAACTGCTTGTCAATGCGTTTAACCCAGCCACGATCAGCGGGTTGATGTGTCGAAATACTCTGTCAATTGCCTGGGATGGTCGCCTATTTGACTGCGACTTTAACCAAATGCTAGAACTCGAATTGCAGCAGCCCGGTGGCCTGCGCCCCCACATTCGAGATTTTTCTCCCGATTTACTGGCTCAGCGTCAGATCGTTACAGGCCGTCATTGTTTTGGCTGCACCGCTGGGACTGGCAGCTCGTGCGGGGGGGCGATCGCCTAACTCAACTCCCATCACCCGCCATTCAACCGATGCAAACGCTCACCTAAACAAGTTTGTGGACACATGTATCCACAAACCTGTCCTATTTACGAAAAAGCACAGATCCCAGTAGATTAGCCAAAGATTTCTCTAAGAATGTTGCTTACAGAGCAATTTGTGGAACTCTCAGTTTAAGTTAGAGTGGCTAGCATCAACTTAGAGTGGCTAGCATCAACGGCAATCGGTTGCCAGTGGGTTGAATAGTATTCCTGGCAAACTGGGGTTTAAAGCTACAAAGGGTAAAATCTCAAACCAGGCTATGAATGATCCCGATAGAACACACCTGCTGAATGTAATTGAGCATGACCAAATGAGCATGGCAGGACGAGATAGCTGTGAGCGAGACTTGAGAATCGACTTAGGACGGGGTGCCTGTAGCAACTCGCCAGAGATCCGCC
>CASBQJ010000256.1 GCA_949127705.1 Synechococcales cyanobacterium PMM_0085 | reverse complement strand
TTCACGGGTGGCGATCATGGGCGAGGCGCTTCGGGGGAGGTTGTCTCTCTATTTTAGAGGGAATTTTGGAGCGAACTCCGATCGCGGTTTATTGCTATTGTGCGCGATCGAGCTGAATTGACAAAGGTTGATTCAGTCGCTGAGGAGCTTCTCTAGCAGGGTGTAAATATCTTTTTTATCGCCGTCTTTGCGCCGCCCCAAGCCAACGACTAGAACCATCACCTGGTTATTATCGACTTTGTAAATGATGATTGGGGCGATCGCTGCTAGCCAAATTGAATCGTGATGTCGCGAAACAGGTCGCTGAGGAGCCAGCACTGGACTTCATCAGCAATCTCGTCCACGACTTTGTACTGCGCTTGGGTTTTCATCGTAAGTTCTAGGATGATGAGCGGGTAGATGGCGGCTTCAACGAGCCGTACGGTAACACCTTTGGGGTTGTTAGTCAGAGTCTGGCCTGCCTGCCGAATGGTTTCCAGTTCGGCTTCCGGAGGAACAGCGCGGTACTCTAATTTGACTTGGACTTTCATGATGTGATGGAAGCAATCCAGTAAAAAGTATCTGCAAAGATCTGCTTCATCCGGGGCGTTTGGGAGTTCCGTAGATGTAGTGATCATGTTGCTCAGCGCCATCTTTGGGTAGTTGAGCGATTTCGTCTGCGGTCATGTCGGCTGTAATGTCATCAAATAAGTCTAATAAGGACTGTCCAGTAGAGTTTGGGAGTGGGTTTACTGGTGCTGTCTAGATAGGCTTGAATGACAGATTTGTAGGGAAAATCATTTTCTTTGGCACTTGAGCCGCGAGGCTTGGCCATCAGAGGCTGCTCAGAATCTAGCGTTGTTTAATCTGGGGTTCAAGGCAAAATATCTAAATAATCCAAAAGCTCTAAAACTTTGGAGATTGGGGTAAAGTTGGGATAAAAACTTTTAACAATCGCTGAAAGTCTTACGGGGCAAGACTTATTTCAGGTCTCCAAAACCTGATGTCGGGGGTTCAAGTCCTCTGGGGCGCGTATGTATTTTAGCCGCTTTGACTGGGTGCTTGACGGTATCAGGTCAAAGCGACTTTTTTAATCACGATGAGTGGGATAAAATGAATCCCCGTGCTAGTTCTAAATCAGCATGGGGATTGGCCTAGGAGCGCTTCCTAGGAATGAGAGTAGACGTTAAGGAGTTGAGCGGATGCCAGTACCAGGGAAATTGGAAGTCACGATCAAAATTAGTGAGTATCCAGAGGCTAAAACAGTTGAAAACGGCTGGAAGGAGTTCGAGGTAGACTGTGAAGGGCGATTGGTGAGCATCACCGTTAAGCCAAAAATCTGGAAAAAATTAGAAGACGCGCAGGCTAACTACCCGCAGTGGGTGGCTGCGATCGCCGGACGGATCGGCAAAGAAACCGAGAACGGCTTTATTTTACTGGAGCCAAATATTCAGGTGTTTGAGAGAAAAGCGAAGGAGCCGGCCACCGCTGGTTGAATAGGCGCTGTACTCTACCCTTTGGTCTGCATTACAGATGCAATACCGGGTTGCGGGTTGCCAAATTAAAATCACAAAAAAGAGCTGAAACCATGGTTTCAGCTCTTTTTTGATTGCAAGGTTTTAGAGAGACATTGCCGCGATCGCCACCGTCTCCCTAGGCATTTGGGCGTAGGCGTTCGGGATCTCAGGCTGTGCTGATTTATCTTTTCTAGATTTATCTTTTCTGGCTATGTTGCCTAAAAACACCCAGTAAGGTGAGGGCTTGAAGCCCATGCAACCCGTATGATTGCCAATGAACACCATGCATGTTTCATGACAACTCTGATACATGCTTGGCTTTAAGCGATGGATTTTAAGCATGGATGTTGAGATCGCTCCTCCCGGTCGGGTCTTGTTAGTCACTGCTGAGTCAGCTAGCTTAGCCCTGTGGCTAGATGCGATCGCCGATGGCGGGTTCACGGTTCAAGTGGCGGCTACAGCGGCAGAGGCGATCGCCCATCTGGGATTACAACAACCCGACGTGATTGTGCTCGACGGCGCTGTGCTTGGTCTACCCGTTTTAGCAACCTATCAGCAGTTCAAAGCCCTGGCGACCAGTAGCCGCATTCCTAGCACTATTCCGATTCTGACCTTGACGCCCGCCTCAATTCCGGCGTCGCTCAAATCAGCTCTGGAGTCTGACGATGACCTAGTGAGTGTCTTTCAACCGCAGACCCTATTGCCCTTGGTGCAGACGCTGCTCTCAGTGCGGCGGCTGCATCAGCAAGTCCATAAAAAAAATCAGGAACTGCACGCGGCGGTCAGCTGCCGTCAGCAAACAGAACAATCGTTGCGATCGCTGCTGCATGCCTTGTCGCACGATTTGCGTAACCCGACGCTGGGGATGCAAATGGTGATCAAAAACCTGCTAGAGGGCGTCGGGGTCGAGCCTCAACCCTGCTCTGAAGCCTGCTCTGAAGTGATCTCAATTCCGCGCTCTACGTTAGAGCGTATGGTACAGGGAGTAGAATGCCACATTAAGCAAATTGACTGCCTGCTCGATGCCTATAGCTGCACAGCCGAACCGCTGGTATTGCAGCGTCAGCCGATTCAGCTTGACGCGTTGATCTTAGAGATTGGCAGCAGTCTCCAGCCGTTAATTCAGAAAGATCAAGCTACGCTAACGGTTCAAATTGCTCCTGATTTGCCCCCGGTTTATGGCGATCCCTGTCAGATTCGACGCGTGTTTGAGCATTTAATTACGAATGCGCTTAAACATAACCCTCCAGGCGTTGAACTGGCGATCGCGGCTCGGGTGGAAGCAGGCCGGGTGCGGTGCAGTGTCCAAGACAACGGCGTTGGGATTCCGGCTGACCAGTGTCAACAGCTATTTGGCCTGCATCAGCGAGGCACCAATGCCGGCCACACCCACGGGCTAGGGGTGGGTTTATATCTGTGCCAGCAAATTATCCAGGCGCACAGAAGCCGGATTAATGTCAACAGCGCGGCTAATTCGGGGGCGCTGTTTTGGTTTGAGCTGCCCATTCAAGCCGAGGGCGACGAGGCTAGAGCGCTGGCGATTCAAGTGGGTCAAGCCTAGGAACAGGATGGGAATCAGCCTGCTGGCTAAATCTCAGCTATCTTTCCAGGCTTGGGGCTGTTGAAAGTGGTGCAGGTCGTGGATCACACGCGCCCAACTGGCCGCTAGAGATGCTAAAATGCGATCGCCTTTGGCCTGGGTCGCCACTGTTGGGTCGCCCAACACCCCGCTGCGGCTGAGGTCGCGGGTTGTCCAAGCAAACGGTAACTTCCCTTCCATACTCAGCAGGCTGTCGGCGGGCAACCCGTGAGGATATTCGGCGACAGCTCGATCCATCTGCACCTGGTCGGGCAAAATCGCCAGCATCAGACTGGTTTCGGCATCGCCGGCATGAATACCAAATTCGGCTTCTTTAGGGGTCAGAAAGCCCACGTCTAAGTTAGGCGCACGCCAGACAAACAGCGGAAATACTAAAAAATCTTCGTGCTGCTGATGCAGGTCGCGCGCTACCATTTCCAATACTTGGGGCTGACCGCCGTGGGCATTGACCAGCGCTAGCTTGCGAAACCCTGCCCGGTAGAGGCTTTCCCCCACTTCCATTAGGGTTGTCATTAAAGTTTGAGCCGTGAGCGTAATAGTGCCCGGAAAATGCCAGTGCTCGTTCGATTTGCCGTAGCACAGGGTTGGCAGGGCATAGGCCGGGATATTGGGTTCCAGGCGGGCTAGTGCGCCCCCAACGGTGGCTGTGGCGATCGCCGCATCTACCACCAGCGGCAGATGCGGGCCATGCTGCTCTATTGCCCCGATTGGTTGCAGCAACACGACGTTTTCCTTCCCCGGCATCTGCTGAATTTCCGTCCAGGTTAGATATGGAAAGAACCGTTCGGGCGGAATAAAACTATGCATACGACTCCTGACGGTACGACTACAGCCTAACGATGCTTTAGGAACTGGCAGGATTGTTCATGCGTTGCTCCAAGTCTTCTAGGGTTTGCAGCACCAGCCGTCTAGATTGCAATTTCCAGCCGCGCTGCTGAATTTTAATCGCTGCGACTGTACCTAGAATGGTGGCGATAAAATCTAGTGGCTGCATGAAGGAAATGCCCAGCAGCAGCCCCAATCCGGCAATCCCCCAGAAGGGCAATGCTACGGTTTGGCGCTGCTTTTCAATCAGTTCGCTAATCGCATCGGTGGGCATGTCGGCCTTCAGCTCTGCCTGAATCCGCTGTTGTTCCACCCGCGATACCGACAGGCTGACTTTTTGGCGCAGCTTCTCAATTTTGCGGGCATCGGTACTGTATTGGGTCAACTCATCTTCTGCCATCAACAGCAGACGCTCTAACTGGGACATGGAGTTACCTATGAAGGGGCTTGCAGCGGTGCTTTTGCAGATATAACAGCATCCGCAAAGATAACTGTTCAGCTCAATTTAATTGCGCTTAAATAACGATGAAATCCCAACGGCGACTTTAGTCAGAGCAGACTGAATCCCGGAAGTCGCGGTAGTTTTAGGCGGTTCAGCCAATTGAATCGGTTCGTCTTTATACTCTTTGAGCCGATAGCCGTATTCCAACTGGGTCTGATGCTTGCGCAAGGTGGGGAAGAGGCGAAATGCTCCTTGGAGCAATTGCGCTTGGCTGTCATAAATGGCTCGATTAATCTGGTTGGAGCGCTTGACGGCGATCGCCCCCACCGGGTACCAACCCTTCTTATCTTTAATCCGAATGTATACTTCATACTCTGGGATTCCATCAGCCTTCATCTTGTCGTACTGTGTAGAGGCTTCAGCACGTTCCTGCGATCGCTTGGAAACCTTAGGTTTAGGCTGACTTTTACCAAATCCGGGTTGAGTTGCCATCTTCGTTAAAATTTAACTTCTTAAGAAAAGTTTACAGGAAAATGTTGATCATGTAGCACCTCCTGAGACATTAATCCGGGTCACACCCGTAGGGGCATGGCAGTGCCATGCCCCTACCGCCAATAGAAATCAAAAATGCACCTTTAATTCATTAATGGATAAAAATCAGCCAGAATACCCCCCATTCAATCTGATGGAACCCGCTATCTCTGAGCCTCAAACGGCGCGGCGCGTTATCTGGCAACGGTTTCGGCGCAACCGCACGGCGCTGCTGGGGCTAATGGTACTGGGTCTGATTGGGCTGAGTGTGTGGGTCGGGCCGTGGGTGTACCCGGTCTCCACTACCGAAATCGATTTTGCCCGGGCTGCGGCACCGCCCAGTTGGGCGCATCCGTTTGGCACCAATGATTTGGGTCAAGATCAGCTGGCGCGGGTGTTAGCGGGTGGGCGGATTTCACTGACCGTCGGCATTGCGGCCATGCTGATGGCGATCGCCCTTGGGGTGCTGGTGGGGGCGATCGCGGGCTTCTATGGCGGACTGGTGGATGCGGGGCTAATGCGCCTGACCGACGTGTTTTTGTCGCTGCCCCAGCTGCCGCTGTTGCTGCTGGTGGTTTACCTATTTCGCGATGCGGTGCGGGCGGTGGCCGGGGGAGAGTTGGGCATTTTTATCCTAATTGTGGGGATGATTGGCGGGTTGAACTGGATGAGCGTAGCGCGGCTGGTGCGGGCTGGTTTTTTGAGCCTGCGAGAACGAGATTTTGTCACCGCTGCCCGGGCGCTAGGGGCTAGTCCACGTCGCCTGATTTGGAGCCACATTTTACCCAACGTCCTCAGCCCGGTGATTGTGGCCGCAACGCTGGCGATCGCCAATGCCATCATCACCGAATCAACCCTGAGCTTCCTGGGATTGGGTTTTCCGCCCGACGTCCCTACCTGGGGGCGCATGCTATTCGATGCATATAACCGGATTGAAACAGCGCCCCACATGGCCATGTTTCCAGGGCTAATTATTTTTCTGACTGTACTCAGCATTAATTATGTCGGCGACGGGTTGCAGGATGCCTTCGATCCACAAAGCCATCATCTCTAGCAACCCTTGGATCTAGTCACCCTTGGCGGCAAGGGCTCCTGGCCAGAAAAAGGCGATCGCCCCCCTAGTTTGCCAGATGCTCTCGCTACCCCTCACCCCAAACATGCGCTCCATTCCCGTCCCTGGGTTCCGCCAATCCGTCCCTGCTCCTAAAGATTAGGGATGACTGATGCAGCCAGTTTGCTATAGTCGCGATTAAACAATAGAGCGACCCAGCAGATTGCGGAACCTATGGTGAGACCATTCCACGTTGCCTTTCCCGTGACAGATTTAGCTGCAACCCGCCAATTTTACGAAACCCTGCTGGGCTGCACAGTCGGCAGAACAGACAACAAATGGATTGACTTCAACCTATTTGGCCATCAAATTACCGCCCATCTAGTCCCCGCCGAATTGCCGCAAACGGCGGCAAATTCGGTAG
>CASBQJ010000255.1 GCA_949127705.1 Synechococcales cyanobacterium PMM_0085 | reverse complement strand
GCTCTGCGCACCTCCGTCAGCGAGTATGCCGAGCCAATTCGCCAGATTGCCGGGGCGATCGCCGCCGTAGATGTCCTCTGCGCCCTGGCCGAAATTGCCGTCTACCAAAACTACTGCCGCCCCCAAATTACGCCGGGGCGAGACATTCAGATTACCGACGGGCGGCACCCTGTCGTTGAACAGTCGCTGCCCGCTGGTTTTTTTGTGCCTAACTCTGCCACATTGGGGGGAATTCGTCACGATCCGCCCGACCCGACTGCCAACCCGCCCGATTTAGTCATTCTCACTGGGCCAAATGCCAGCGGTAAAAGCTGCTATTTGCGCCAAGTTGGGCTAGTTCAACTGATGGCGCAGGTAGGGAGCTTTGTCCCCGCCACGATGGCCAGATTGGGAGTGTGCGATCGCATCTTCACCCGCGTGGGAGCGGTAGACGACCTGGCTACCGGGCAATCGACTTTTATGGTGGAAATGAACGAAACCGCCAACATTCTCAACCACGCCACGCCCAAATCGCTGGTATTACTCGACGAAATTGGGCGCGGTACCGCCACCTTCGACGGCCTTTCAATTGCCTGGGCTGTGGCCGAGCATCTGGCTACCGATATCTGCGCCCGCACCATTTTTGCCACCCATTACCACGAACTCAACGAGCTAGCGTCTATCTTGCCCAACGTGGCCAACTATCAGGTGGTCGTCAAAGAACTGCCCGATCAAATTATCTTTTTGCACCAGGTGCGTCCCGGCGGTGCTGATAAATCTTACGGGATTGAGGCCGGACGGCTAGCGGGCTTACCTGCATCGGTGATCCAACGCGCTAAGCAGGTAATGGGACAAATTGAAAAGCACTCCCACATTGCCGTTGGGCTGCGCCAGGGGAGTGATGCCCGCCTCGAAAAAAATGGCAAACCCAAACGAGTATCCGAGGCCAAAGCCACCGATCAGTTGGATATTTTTAGTGTCTAACGTTCAATTTTTAGCATTTAGCTGAGCGCGGCGGCAACGGATTTCACTACCAAAAGACAGACGCGATCGCCCCCTGCTTTGACTAATCTAGAGACTCATCCTCTCTCTATCTGGTTAATCTCGATGACATCTCCCAACCCGTCTGGCTCGTTTGGTCATGCTTGCAGTGAGGCGATCGCGGCTGCCGTTGGCGCGGTTTCTGCTGCCGGAGAAACCGTGGGCAAAACCGTTGCCCCTACTGCCCTCGGCTGGGTAGAGCGCAGCACCGAAACCGTGGGTAGGATTGTCACCCCGATTGCCGAAAACCCGTTGGTCAAATACGCTACACAGGTGCCAGGAGTCAAGTGGATTTTGGCCGCACTGGGGCAGGTGAGCATTGTTGAAGTCGAGCAAGACGTGGCCAACCTGCGACAGCAATATCCGCTCGATACGGCTGAACAACTAGCACAGCGAGTTATTGCCGATGTGGCCTTCAAGGCGGCTGGCATTGGGCTAGCAACCAACGTTGCTCCTCCCTTTGCCCTAGCCCTGTTTGGCTTTGAAGTCGCTGCGATCAACGCCCTGCAAGCCGAAATGCTCTATCGGATTGCGGCCATCTACGGCTTCCCGCTCAACGACCCCACTCGTCGCGGAGAGGCGATCGCCATTTGGGGATTGTCGATGGGTGGTTCTAGTGTGATTAAAGCAGGGCTAAGCATTGTGGAACTGATTCCACTAGTCGGAACCGCCATTGGTATTAGTAGCGACGCCGCGTTGCTTTATGCATTAGGCTATGTTGCCTGTCGGTTTTACAAAAACAAGCAGGCCAGTGGAGTTCAAGGATTAGGGCAGTTCGAGGCTTAGGGACGTTCAAGGCTTAGGGCAAAATGTTTAGATCCAGATTCCTAAATTTAGAGGCGGCGTTGGCAGTTTTTAGTCAATTTGTCGGCAAACAACTGCAACAAAGGCTAGAATCGGGTTGCTAATGTAGGGTTGTGGTGAGATCAAGACCTCACCAACAAAAACTAACGCATCCACAAGCAGAATACAGGTCGGTATAGCCATCGTTGAGCCTGAGGCTTGGCTGACCTTACCCCTGAGGTATTCCTGTTTGGCTTGGGTTCGAATGTATAAACCAGTTAGTTGAGGTTGGCCGATGTATTTGTTGCAAAGGGATGGCGATGACTCAAAGACGTAAGACCTTTTTCACTCCACATAGCACAACCAATCGTTGCTCCCTCATCTTGGGGCTAGGCTTAATTGGAGGAATGGGCGTTCTCGGCGACACTATTGCCTTTGCCCAACCTGCACCGATTTCCCAGTCGGGAGCATCTGCTAGCGCTGGAGATTTAGGAGTTTCGCCTACCTCAGAGCCCGTTCGTCCGACGGCAGCATCTCAGCAGCCAACGCCCCGGCGATCGCAGGCCGCGCCCATAACGTTGCCTCAAGCCGAACAGCCTACCGCTTCAACCGCTGCACCTGCCATACCCAGCGAACCGGAGCGATTCCCCCCCGAGTCATCGCCTCGCTCGCCTTCCAGGTCTGTGGCCGAGCCGTCAACTTCCTCTCAAGCAGAGGGCAACAGAGTGCCGTCTCCGACTGTGACTTTGCCCCAGCCAACCGCCTCGACTCAACCCAGTCTCAATGATCTTTATATAGACCCCACTGACTATCGCGTGGGGGCAACACGCCAACCTGGAGTTGTACTGTCAGAACGCTCTACGGGTTGCGAAGTCATGCTTCAACCCGGCCAAAACTTGCCTAATGGCGTCTGCGTTGGGGGCGACGGTCAAATTGATGGTAGCGGAGCGGCTGCGGCTGGTATGGGCGCGCAGGGGGATGGCGTCAACATTGGCCCTTTACGCCTGAGTTCACGCGGCCTCAGCATTAACCCCCAGTCGGTTCAAGATTTCTACAACCGCACCCTGCGGCCTATGGCAATGGCCGGAAACGGCAACGCTAGACTGATGTTTCCGCTCACCATTCCCGCCGCCATTACT
>CASBQJ010000254.1 GCA_949127705.1 Synechococcales cyanobacterium PMM_0085 | reverse complement strand
TACCTCTCTGAACTGGCCGAAGAGGGCAACGGACTCAACCTCGCTAGTCGCCCTGTGCCTGCGACGCCGCACCAGTTTGGCCGCTTGGCAGAGACCATTCGAGACGAACGCGATCGCAACTTCTCCATCTGGCTGATCTCGGCTCAGCCCTCTCGCTCCGTCTCCCTGCTGCAAGAACACGACTGCCCTGCCCAGTTTATCCCCAACTCCCACGACTACCCCGCGATTGAGCGGCTTCAGGCGCAGCGCACCCCAACGGCGCTGAAATATTCGGGACTGGCAGAGCTAGAAGGGTTCATTCTGCCGACCTTCCGGTTAGTGGTGATTACCGACCGAGAATTTTTTGGGCAACACACGCTGGCCACTCCGGGCTATGTCCGCAAACGGCGGCGCGCCGCGTCCAAACAAGTTGATCCCAATAAGCTCCAACCGGGCGATTATGTAGTCCACCGCAACCACGGCGTCGGCAAATTCATCAAGCTCGAAAGCCTATCCTTCAACGGCGAAATTCGAGAATACTTAGTATTGCAATATGCCGATGGCCTCCTCCGCGTGGCGGCCGACCAGGTTAACTCACTGTCGCGGTTTCGCGGCGTCGGTGAAGGCAAGCCCGAACTCAACAAAATGACGGGCAAAGCGTGGGAGCGCACCAAGGGGAAGGTTCGCAAAGCCATTCAAAAAGTGGCCTACGATTTGCTGCAACTGTATGCGCAACGGGCACAACAAGAAGGGTTTGCCTTCCCCCTCGACACGCCCTGGCAAGAAGAAATGGAAGACTCGTTCCCCTACCAGCCCACCACCGATCAGCTCAAGGCGATCCAGGATGTGAAGCGGGACATGGAAGACCTGCGTCCGATGGATCGCCTCGTCTGCGGGGATGTGGGCTTTGGCAAAACTGAGGTCGCCATTCGCGCCATTTTCAAAGCCGTCACAGCCGGGAAACAGGTAGCGCTGCTGGCTCCTACCACCATTTTGACGCAGCAGCATTACCATACGCTCAAGGAGCGCTTCGCCCCCTACCCCATTCAGGTGGGGTTGTTGAACCGCTTCCGCTCGGCGAGTGAACGGCAAGATATTCAAAAGCGATTGGCGACAGGCGAGCTAGATGTCGTGGTTGGGACTCACCAGCTGTTGGGCAAAGGGGTACAGCTTAAGGATCTGGGGCTGCTAGTGGTGGATGAAGAGCAGCGTTTTGGTGTTAACCAAAAAGAGAAAATTAAAAGCTTAAGAACTCAAGTAGACGTGCTCACCCTCAGCGCTACGCCGATTCCACGGACGCTTTACATGGCTCTATCGGGTGTGCGCGAGATGAGTTTAATTACGACGCCGCCGCCATCTCGTCGCCCGATCAAAACCCACTTAGCCCCGTATGATCCTGAGATGGTGCGGACGGCCATTCGTCAAGAACTCGATCGCGGCGGTCAAATCTTTTATGTGGTGCCGAGGGTAGAGGGGATTGAGGAAATTGCGGGACGGGTGCGGGAGATGGTGCCGGGAGTGCGGCTGGCGATCGCCCACGGGCAAATGCAGGAGGGTGAACTAGAAGCCACCATGCTGACCTTCAACAACGGCGATGCCGATGTGCTGATGTGCACCACCATTATTGAATCGGGGCTAGATATTCCCCGCGTCAACACGATTTTGATTGAAGATGCCCAGAAGTTTGGGCTGTCGCAGCTGTATCAGCTGCGAGGGCGAGTGGGTCGGGCCGGCATTCAGGCGCATGCGTGGTTGTTTTATCCCAAACAGTCGCAGCTGACCGAACCGGCACGGCAGCGGCTGCGAGCTATTCAAGAATTTGCCCACTTGGGATCGGGCTACCAGCTAGCGATGCGCGACATGGAAATTCGCGGCGTCGGCAATCTACTTGGGGCAGAACAGTCTGGGCAGATGGACGCGATCGGCTTTGATTTGTATATGGAAATGCTGGAAGACGCCATTAAGGAGATTCGCGGGCAAGAAATTCCGCAGGTCGATGATGCTCAGATCGATCTGAATATTACTGCCTTTATTCCGGCGGATTACATTCCCGATCTCGACCAAAAGATGAGCGCTTACCGCACGGTGGCGACAGCGCAGAGCAAACAAGAATTGGTGCAAATTGCGGCAGACTGGAGCGATCGCTACGGCACGATTCCGGTCGCCGCGCTACAGCTGCTGCGGGTGGTAGAACTAAAACAGGTGGCCAAAAAGCTAGGTTTTGCTCGGATTAAACCCGAGAACAAACAGCACATTGTGCTCGAAACGCCGATGGAGGAACCCGCCTGGAACCTGCTGAAGGATAGGTTGCCAGCCCATCTGCAAACCCGCTTTGTCTACACGCCGCAAAAGGTAACGGTACGTGGCCTGGGTATGCTCAGCGCTGACCTACAAGTTGAGAACCTGTTGGAATGGCTCCACCGCATGTTGGGGGCACTGCCTGAACCGGCACTGGTATAGCGCAGCCAGTCATCTTAGGACAAGGGGCTTAAGCCCCTTGTTGACTGACGTGCTAACGTTTGTGGCGATGGCTATATCAAGTTGAGCGATCGCCCCAGGCATGATTTCATCGATGCTTTCATTGATGCTTTCATTGATGACTCATTGATGAAATTATCCAACTTTACGTCAGCTTCAGCAAAACCCCATCGGGTTTCTCAATCCCTTCATTGATCCCTCGCGTTAGCTGCGTATGGTAGGAGCGTACGCCATCAAATTGGGCGGACAGGATGAGTCCCAGCGTGATCTAATGCCACTAAATCTAATGCGACTAGGAGTTTGACTAGGAGTCTATGGTTATACCCTCTTGGCAACGTCAATGCAGTAGAGCTGACCAAAATTTGTTTCGCCCACTGCGCCTGTGGCTAGATGGGATCATCATTCGCGATCGCCAATCTGCACATCTGATTTCCAAGCTCATTCCCGCTCGTTGCCCCTTCGAGCGCCGCATCACGATCGGCAGACGAACCGTTGCTCACATTCCACCCCTATGCAAGCTCAACCCCGTGTATGACCAATTGGTGGGCTTAAGATATCGCGCCCTCTGCTACTTGGCTGACGAGTGCTGTGAAGATATCAGTGCCTATCTATAGCGGCTTAAGCACCTCGTTGAGCTTGCAAACTGTCGTCTTGCACGACGGCAGGCAGCTCTAGACAATAGCCCGCTCCATACACCGTTTTGATATAGCGAGGATGGCGGGGATCAGGTTCCAGCTTAGTGCGTAGATGTCGAACATGCACCCGAATGGTTTCGATATCATCATCGGGATCGTAGCCCCAGACTTCTTTTAAGATGTCGCTCGGCGATACCGTTTGACCATGGCGTTGAAGCAAGCAATGAAGCAATTCAAATTCCAAATGGGTTAGCTTTACCGTCTGGTCAAACCAGATGGCTTCTAACCGTTCAGGCACAAGAGTCAGCGGCCCGTAATTGAGAATTTCACTATGCTTAGCCGCCTGAGGAATGCGATCGGTGCGGCGCAGTAAGGCTCGCACCCGTGCCAGCATTTCTTCTACTTCAAACGGCTTCGTTAAATAGTCATCTGCCCCGGCATTAAACCCTTCCACCTTGTCTTGAGTTTGACTGAGCGCCGTCAACATCAGTACCGGAATGTCGGCGGTGCGTTCATCGCGGCGTAAGCGCTGGCAAACGGTAAACCCATCCACCTTTGGCAGCATTAGATCTAACATGATCAAATCAGGTAATAGCTGAAGCGCCATGGCTTGTCCTTTAATCCCATCGGGTGCCTGACTCACATCGTAGCCAGCCATCTCTAGGTTGACAGCAACCAGTTCTGAAATTGCAGAGTCATCATCGATGACCAGGATCCGAGGCATCATTAAGACAATAGGTTAGGTGGTTTTTATGAAAAGCTGGTGAAGCGGGTTTTAAAAAATAAAAAGGGTTCTTTTTTTTGTAAATTGCACAGACTATATTCAAAATTCTAAATTCTTTCTGTTAAAAATGCATCATGGCAGAGCGCTGGAGAACCAGGCAGAGCGCTGCCTCGCCCTTCAAGATACCGAATCCATCAGTCGTATTTTTAAGACAGCAGGGATGAGAAACAGCTAGAGAATAGAGCTGACAAGAGCGGATTGGCTCTACCTGTCAGCCCTAAATATAGTTCAGACATTAGTTTAAAAAGTTCTAAACGTTGAACGCTCTAAGCCTTGAGATGGCAGCCTGAATGATGGAACTGCGATCGCCTTATAGCTCACCGCGAATTTCTTCGACGATGCCATCGCGTAGCAGGACTTCCACTTGCATTTTGCGGATCATATTGTCACCCACTTCAACTCGAAAGAATCCTTCGATTTGCCCTTGGGCGACTTCTTCGTCCATATTCAGCAGCTGCACCTGCTGAAGCTGTTGCAAAATTTGGTTTTTACGTTCTAACAATTCGGTCTTTTTTTGGTTGACCTGCATTTGAATATCGCCAACTTGCTGGGCGATCGCCATATCACTCCCAGTGATAATTTGCTTTTGCACCTCGGATACCATACGCTGACCCTGCGCTTCGATCTGCTGAAGCTGAGTATCTAGCTGATTAATTTGGGCTTGAAGCTGCTGCTGCACTTCTTCCTTCCAGCGGGAAGTAACAATGACTTTAATATTGACAGCGCGCTTGAGGAGCAAGTGAGATTGGGAAGCATCCATGGGGAGGGGGTGAGACCTTGAGCGACACGACACAACGATTGCCTGCACTGTGTTAGTTCACATAACAGCAGCCTCAGGCAAACATCTCATCGATCATACTGCGATAGCGATCCATCACAACAGGTCGGCGGATTTTTAGGGTTTGAGTCATCATGCCGTTGTCGGCGCTAAACGGCTCTAGCAGCAGCCGGAATGGCCCAATTCGATCGTCGCCCCGGTAGCTAGGACGGTTTTGCACTTCGCGGGTCAGTTCTTGCCGGAACAGGTCTTGCACGGCTTTTTGGCTCACGTCTACTGAGCCATCAGCAGGATGGATTTGCAGGTTTTGTGCGGTTGCCCATTTTTCTAATGTCTCTAAATTGGGCACAATTAAGGCCCCAAGCGATCGCTGATCTTGCCCGACCAACACAATTTGGTCAACGTAGATGCTGCGCAGGCAGGCGTCCTCAATGGGCTGGGGTTCAATGTTCTCGCCGTTAGTTAGCACAATCGTATCTTTGGCGCGCCCCGTCAGCACCAGATGCTGCTCCCCAATGATCATGCCCAAATCGCCCGTGTCAAACCAGCCCTCGGGATCGATCGCCTTGCGGGTTGCCTCTGGGTTTTCGTAATAGCCCCGCATCACTTGGGGACCGCGAGCCAGCACCAGTCCCCGCTGTCCATGGGGTAACGGCTGACGGGTTTCGGGATCGACAATGCGAATCTCAGTCTGAGGCAAGGGTACCCCTGCCGACCCGCGCAGATTGATGCCGGGGCGACGAACGGTAAGCACCGGGGAGGTTTCGGTTAAGCCATAGCCCACCAAGATTTCAACCCCGGCAACTTCAAAAAAGTCGTCTAAGTGCTTGGCCAGGGAGCCACCGCCGCTAATCACCTGTCTAATCTGCCCGCCTGTGGCCTCTCGCACCTTGCCATACACAATGCGCTCGGCTAGTCGGTGCCCCGCCCAGCGATAGATCATTTCAGCCGCAGCGGCCAGCCGTTGGGCGGCACTGGGAGTTGGGTTTTCTAGGCTTAGTCCTTCTACAATCCGTTTGGCGGCAATGTAGTGCAGGCTGTTGTCGATGAGGAAATTGATCAGTTTTTGCTTGTTTGGCGGCTGTTCGCGGAACTGTTTTTGCACCCCTTCATAGATGGATTCCCACAGGCGTGGGACGGCTACCATGATGTTTGGTCGATATTTTTTCAGGTCTTGTTTGATGTAGCGCAGGTTGGTGTAAACCTGGGTACAGCCCTGAGATAATAGGAAGTATTCGCAAGTGCGTTCGTAGGCGTGCCAGGTGGGGAGAATGCCGAGGGCGCGATCGCCCGGATGGGGCTTGACGATCACCCCAAACGTTGTCACCTGATGCATGAAATTGCCGTGGGTGAGCATGACGCCCTTGGGCTTGCCGGTGGTGCCCGAGGTGTACAGCAGCGTCGCCAGCATATCGGCGCTGAGGGTGACTGGAGTGGGGATCAGCCCTGCCGCCGTTTGCATAAACTGCAAGAAGTTGAAGATTTTGAGCGACTCGTGAGCGGGCGGTTCTTCGTCTGAGAGCAGCAGAACGAACCGAAACGGCAGGCTGTGGATGCGATCGCCTAATTTGGTCAGCGTCTTGAGATTCTCGACCACTAGCCCTGTACTGCCACTATTTTCCGCAATGAACAGCAGCTCATCGCGGTCAGCATCGGCACCCCGCACGACATCGACTGCGCCGATTGTCAAAATGCCTAAGTCCGTGATCAGCCAGCGGGGGCTGTTGTCGGCAAACAGGGCAATGCGATCGCCCACCTGCACTCCCAACTGCTGTAGCCCTGCGGCAAACTGCTGGATAGACTGATGCAGCTCGACATAGGTGATGGTTAGCTCTGGTTTGGCATGGGGATCGTACAGGGCTGCCACGGTCGAGATCTGGGGATGCTGGGCACAGCGGGCAATCACCTCGGGCACCGACTGGGCAGAACTGTAGTCAATTAACCCATTAGAGGGGCGATCGCTTTGGCGCGATTGGGTAGCAGGAGCAGACAAACTCATGAACATAACTCCAAACGAACACTAGCTGTGATTAACCTGTTGGCTTTAATTTAGTCGGCCTTACTTTGATTTAGTCGGCCTTAATCGGCCTTAATCGGCTGGCCGTGATTAACCTGTTTACACGCAAAACCAGCAAAGGCGATTGACTCTGGCTCTAGTTTGGCATCCAATCTAGAAATATTTTCCTAGAAATTTGGATATCTTTGGAAAAACCCGAAGCGCTAGAATAGTCAAGCGTTTACTTTAAGGAACTTAACTCTATGCCAAAAGCTACCTGGAACGGGGCTATCTTAGCCGAAAGCGATCGCTGCGTCGTGGTGGAAGGCAACCAATACTTCCCCCCTGATGCGATTAATTCTGACTACTTTCAGCCCAGCGATACCCACACCACCTGCCCCTGGAAAGGCAGCGCCAGCTACTACAGCGTTGTAGTCGATGGCCAAGTCAACAAAGACGCCGCTTGGTACTATCCCACGCCCAAAGATGCCGCCAATAATATCAAAGGCTACATTGCCTTTTGGCGCGGGGTCAAGGTCGAAGTCTAAGCTGATTTCTCTCGATTCCAACCGGGCACACTAGCCAAACAGGGCGTTACCAGTTGCCAGACAAATTGCCAGACAAATCACGTTTTGATATAGAATTCTGCTGAACCACCGCACGAGGGTTAATGCAAGTACAAAGTCCATCCAATCCGCCTACACCCATTCTGTTGGATACCTTGCCCGACATTCCATTCGCTGGCAATGGCTGTCCACGTCGAGCGCGGGTGCAGATTGACCTGCTATTGCTGGCGATCGAAGCGCTGGATTTGGGTGGCTCGGAAGCCCTGCTAGCAACCGCTAAAGAATTGGAACTCCAAGGTGTAGTCAAAAACCGGGTGGCTCTGTGGCGGTTACGCAGTTCTAATCCCTTGCGCCGATATGGCAGCCAGCGTCGAGAGCTCACTCAGCTTGAAGCCAAGGCCATGGTACTCATTGCTTGTAGCCTAGCGCGGCGGCTAACCGCATTGGTCAGACAATTATTGCTAGCGGCACAGCAGCTAAATGAGAAAGAGCTATCGTTTGATCACCATTTTCGGCTGGCAGAATATTTAGAGCGGTTTCGGGCACATTTTCGTTCGCGCATGAACCCCAAGCGGTCAGCGGTCATGCTGTATGGCAGCGATGATAAACTCAACGATTTGGCTCTCAATTTACTCCGGCAGCTGCTGTTTTGCACGGGTACAGCCGGGGCACAGCGGGTATGGTTTAGCCTGTTTGATGGAGAAGTAGCATGACGATTCGACGTCAATACAGCCTCCCTAACTGCAAACTGACAGTAGAAGGACTAGCCGACAGTGCTGCCAGTGGGGGTGTTCGCCCGGTGATCTCTGTGGTTACTAATGCCGAGTGCCAATTTTTGGGGCATGAAACCGTTTTAAGCGGCGGACGAGACTTTTTAGAAAGTCTGGCGATCGCCGTTAGCAGCTATGCGCAAGAATTTTTAAGCAGCGTTCCCCATCCGCACCACAATCGTGAGGGCAAGCTTGCTCTGGTGTCGTTAGCGCGAGTCGATAGCGATCTGCATCGACTGACGGTTCAGGCTGAAGCGCCTTCTTTGGACATGAATGGCAGCCAAGTGGCAGGGCGACGAGTTGCCTCCCCTCCAGTTGAAGTGGACTTGCGCACAGGCCAACTGTTCGACTTGGTAGACGCGATTGACCAGCTGTTTGCAGACACTCAAACCGTTCCCAACTTAACGATGCAGCTCGCACCCGTTTCTAAGCGGTATGCGATGACGCACGAACCGATGACGAAACAGGTGGTGCCCGCCGCCGTTGGGTTGGCCAGTTTAGCCGCAGCGGCGATCGCCCTCTTCTTTGTGCCCATTCCCGAACGCCGACCCCAAAGCATAACCGACCCGACTACTCAGTCGTCGCCCGCCAGTCCTTCACCTGTGGCGGCTAGCCCTCCCGGCACATCCCCCGCTGCCGTTACGCCACCTTCGGCTGAGCCAGCCAGCCCTGAAGCCAGTCCTACAGACGCGAGTTCACCCAGCCCCACTACGCTGAGTAGTGCGCTAAATACCACACCCGAGATTACAGATCCAGCGCAACTCAGCGCCTTGAAGCTCCAACTACGAGACAAGCTAGCCGAAGCTTGGACGCAGCCCACCGACTTTACAGAAGACTTGCTCTACCAAGTATCGGCCGCTCAAAATGGTGACATTCTTGGCTTCCGCTACATAAACCAGTCAGCGGTAAACTACGCCAACCAAACCCCCCTCCCCGACTTGCAGTACAAACCTGCAGAGCAAACCAATCCAGAACCTGTAGGGCTGTTTCGGGTCGTATTTACCCCCAGTGGCGTGATCCAGGTTAGCCCTTGGCATGGCGCACCCGATCCGTCACCCTCGCCTTAAGGCTGAAAAATCTCTGCTAGCAGGGCAAATAGCGTTTACCCTGCTGGCTGGAGTATGTCACTTTGCCCTTAGCTTGCGACTTGGGACTGGGCTTGAGGGCCTGCCCAAATGTTATTCATGACCTGCCCAAAGCTGATCGGCTGATCGGCTGGCACCAGTTTGGTCTGCCCCGACAGAGCAACCGAACACAGCTGCGGATCTGGATCGCCCAAGTTGCACACCCGAAATAATGCTTGTTCAGGATGGGCTTGACTCCAGCCTAATAAAACAGCGTTGGTGTACTGTAGTCCTGCGGGTGCTAACGTGCGCACTTGTCTAGATTGACGCTCCCACACGACCGCATAATCAGAGGCAATATCTGAGCCAAACAACGACTCAAACTCCCGTGACAGCAGGCGATCGCTCGCTTCTGACCAAGCAACGGGGATGCCGATAGCGACCATGCCTGCCTGTGCCGGTTCAACATTAGGGGCAAACGGATTGTTAGAGAAAGGAGAGGTCGCCGCTAACGTTTGCAAATCTCGAGTGCGCAAGTTTTCGACAAACAGCGTGCTGCTGACTTGACTATGAGCCAGGTCTGGCGAAACTTGCATTTGCACCCTGCTATAGGCCGCATATTGGCCATCGGGTGAAATCAGTGCCTGGGTTCGATAATAGTAACGTTGGGGAGTAGTCCAGGCACGACCTGAGCCATGTTCTGCCTGGGTTGCGAGCACCCAACTCCAGGGAATAGGATAGGGACTATCGAGCGGATCGATCTGGACAAATTGCTGAGTCATGAGGGTAATAAGAGCGGATTAAATAGCGAAAAATAATAGTGAGGCCAAGGGTTTGCGTGAGCTAGTCGGGTTCTAAGCCGGGACGTATGCGGGCAGCAAAGCTCGCCTGCTATGGAGATAGAGGTAGCCAAAGCTGGTCTGAAGCCCATGCAGACTAATGAGAATTGACTCAACTGGCAAGGCAAAAACAGGGACGCACAAAGCGCTAGGGGGGCGATCGCTGAACTCAGGCTATTTCAGGCGATCTCAGTCGAGCGATAGGAACCTTGCCAACTCCATTGGGCCAACCGATTGATCTGCTGATTCAATCAATCACGGCAGCAGCACAGGGTTCCAGCTAGCGCTAAATGTTCCAGCTAGCGCTAAAAAAGTTGTTTGCACTGTCAAAAAACTGCGCTGTCTTAGGTATAGCAACTACCAGTCAGATTCAGCCAACAACTCAAAAAGTCTTTAATAGATTTAACATGGGGCGATCGCCACTCCAACGGGTGTCGCAGACAAAAACAAGCAAATCTGCTTGGATCTGCTTGCTTTTATCAGATTTCACTCAAGTAATTGCTGAAATTTTGGAAAAACCCTGGCATCTTTGGGAAATATTTGGTTAACTAAATAGTTTCCCGACCATAACAAGTTGTCTTCGTACAACTATGATTGGGTAGTGCCAGCGGGTCAGCTTGATGGGTAAATAAGTTACCCTTAGCAATTCCCTCTAGAGAGGTCGCACTGGGCTTTTCTACCAGATTCTATCGATCTCTACAGAGATCTCATTTATTGGAAGGAGTGAATGTTAATGACCGCTGCGCCTCAATCATTTATTCCTAATCGGCCACCTGCTTCCGGAAACACCTTCAAGGCGTCTCGTCGTCCTATGTATGCC
>CASBQJ010000253.1 GCA_949127705.1 Synechococcales cyanobacterium PMM_0085 | reverse complement strand
TGCTACATTGCACGCCCAAACAGGTTCACAAGCGCTGGGTTCAGGTATTGGAATTGGCATGGCAGTTCCGCAACCAATCGTGAAGCTGATTGGTTCAGTCCGGCTAGGATCATTTTTTCTCGTGCTCTATGCACTACGGGCTAGTCCAAATCAGGCTCTAGGGCTGCCGGGTTTCGCCCCTCTTCTAACCGCTGAGCCAGATTTTCGTCGTTCAAATAAATAGCGCGGATATCCTCCGGCAAAGCGTCTTCTAAGCCGCGATAGCCCTTTTGCAGTTCGGACTTAACCTGATTGGGCGACATCTGCTCTCCCTCCGCTTGGAGATAGGCAGAGATCCGGGTTTCGCTCCAGTGAAAGGACTGTGCCATGACAATCATCAACCGCTGAATCGGCAAGAGCTGATCCAGTGCCTGCTCGACATAGCACCACAAGGGGGGTGGCGCAGCTGGCAGCGAATAATTAATCGACTCTACCGGAGGCAGCTCTGCCTGGTTAATACAAACCGCTGTCACGTTGATAATCCACGACTGTAAGGTTTTTCCTGGCGCAGTCGCAGGATCAAGATTTAACGCACTCAATTCGTGGAAAACATGCCGCCATGTGTGCCCAAATAGGTAATCGGCCTGCACAGGCGATCGCGCTGAATGTCGAATTAGGGTGTAGACCAGTGGGCTATAGCGGCAATAAATCGCTGCAAAATACTGACCCGCATCAGGATGTCGCTGGAATAATGTCAGCAATTCTTGATCGCTATAGTGCGACAGAGACTTGATCAGTGGATGGGTTGCTTCAGACAGAGCGGGAGTTTGCACAGCCTTTCATACCGTTAAATCGTCTTTAATAAATCGTCTTTAAATAGTAACGGCTGCACCTATAAACGCATCAGATGATTTCACTGACACTGAACTTAGAGCAGGAGTTTAGGCAGACTTATGATGATCCCAGGAATTTGTCATGGGGATACTGGTCTAGAAGTACTGTAGGAAGGGACGAACCGGATATACTGAATCTGTGTTGACTGATGGATCTTCGCGATCGCAGTGCCTTGGGGAGCTAGATTTCCCTCATTGCCCCCTTTATTGCCCCTAGTCTGTCGCCTAATGTGGGAAGTATGAACCCAGGAATCGATTTACAAGCAAGTTTCGTTCAAGCTTTGGAAGGGTTTGGGTTAACGGCAGGAGCCGCCAAAACCGTTTGGATTCCATTGCCGATGGTGCTCATGGTTGGGGCTGTAACCGTTTTAGCGTTGGTTTCTACCTGGCTAGAGCGCAAAATTTCTGCTGCCGCCCAACAGCGCATTGGGCCTGAGTATGCCGGCCCTGCGGGGATGTTGATTCCTGCTGCCGATGTGATCAAGCTGTTGTTTAAAGAAGAAATTCTGCCAGCAAAGACAGACCCATGGCTGTTTGCGATCGCCCCCATGCTGGTCTTTATCCCTATCTTCCTGTCCTACCTGATTGTGCCGTTTGGGCAGAACATGATCATTACCGACATCAGCATCGGTGTGTTCTTGTGGATTGCAATCTCCAGCATTGCTCCCATTGGGTTGCTCATGGCGGGTTATGCATCCAACAACAAATATTCTTTACTGGGTGGACTGCGAGCCGCCGCCCAATCTATCAGCTACGAAATTCCTTTATCGCTCTCTGTTCTAGCCGTCGTCTTGATGTCCAACTCCTTGAGCACGATCGATATTGTTCAAGGGCAGGCAGACTACGGCATCCTGGGCTGGAATATTTGGCGACAGCCGATTGGCTTTGTCATATTTTGGATTGCTGCTCTAGCTGAGTGCGAACGCCTGCCCTTCGACCTGCCAGAAGCCGAGGAAGAAATCGTAGCGGGTTACCAAACTGAATACAGCGCCGTCAAGTTCATGCTGTTCTATGCTGGCTCCTATGCCAACCTAGTCCTTTCAGCCTTGATGGTCGCAGTTCTGTACTTAGGCGGTTGGGAATCCCCCATTCCAGTCGGCCTGTTGGCCAACCTAATCGGAGTCAGTGAAGATACGGCTTGGCTGCAAGTGATTACTGCCAGTTTGGGGATTGTCATGATGCTGTTCAAGGCATACCTGATGATCTTCATTGCCATCTTATTGCGCTGGACGGTGCCTCGCGTGCGGATTGACCAGCTGTTAGACTTAGGCTGGAAGTTCTTACTGCCCGTTTCACTAGTCAATCTTTTATTAACGGCTGGCCTCAAGCTGCTGTTCCCAGTTGCCTTCGGAGGCCCGGTTTAGCGGCCTCAGCATCTCCTCTGCGCCTGCGTCCTCACCTCACCAACATCCCTCCATCCAATCCTCTCCCAATTCCCCGTCCTTCACCCGCCTCCTGCCATGCTGAAGTTTCTCAAGCAAGTTGGTGACTATACAAAGGAAGCCATTCAATCGGCAAAGTACATTGGTCAGGGTCTATCCGTTACGTTTGACCACATGCACCGCCGCCCCATCACCGTTCAGTACCCCTACGAAAAGCTGATTCCTTCTGAGCGATTTCGCGGACGGATTCACTTTGAGTTTGATAAGTGTATTTCTTGTGAAGTTTGCGTCCGGGTTTGCCCGATCAACCTCCCCGTTGTCGATTGGGAATTCAACAAAGAAACTAAGAAGAAAAAACTAAACCACTATAGTATCGACTTCGGCGTTTGTATTTTCTGCGGCAACTGCGTAGAATATTGCCCGACTAACTGCCTATCGATGACAGAAGAATACGAACTGGCCACCTACGATCGCCATGAGCTGAATTATGACAACGTTGCTCTCGGACGGTTGCCTTACAAGGTAACTGAAGATCCAATGGTGACACCTCTACGTCAACTAGGCTACTTACCCAAAGGCGTGCTTGATCCCCACGATTTGCCGACTGGCTCTCGCCGTGCTGGTAAACTTCCCGAAGAAATTCTGGAAGATTTGGAGAAAGCCAAATCGTAGGTCACATCAAGACTTGGCCTGCACTCACTTAGCCCTTTCGTACTTTCGCGTCCGTTGTCCCTTCTTCTAGCCCCTAATCAGGAGATTGCTCGTGAACTTGGCAGATGGCGTTCAAATTGTTTCATTTGCATTGTTGGCTGCAATGATGCTAGGGACTGCCCTTGGCGTAGTATTGCTAGACAATATTGTCTATTCAGCCTTTTTGCTGGCAGGCGTTTTTATCAGCATTTCTGGACTATATATTCTGCTAAATGCTGGGTTTGTCGCCGCTGCCCAAATCCTGATTTATGTAGGGGCAGTTAATGTATTGATTTTATTTGGCATCATGCTGGTCAACAAACGGCAAGATTTTGTGCCAGTCGAAAAAGCATGGATTGGCAAAGCGGCGACTGCGTTAGTGTGTCTAGGTCTATTTGGCCTGCTGGGAACCATGGTAGTTGCCACCCCTTGGACGCTCTCAAGCGCTCCAATTGCTGGAGATGATGCGCTAGTGGTGATTGGGAAGCATTTCTTTAGCGACTTCTTACTGCCGTTTGAGCTGGTTTCAGTGTTGCTCTTAATGGCACTGATTGGAGCGATCGTGATTGCACGGCGTGAGTACTTGCCAGAAGAGGCAGATCAAAATCCTCAGTTGACAGTGCCAGAGCGGCCTCGCGAATTGACGACAGGTGGCAATCGTTAATCGAAGCAAGTGGAAGCCGCACAAGATAGCAAGTTTAAGGTTCATGCCTCTGCTTCCTTTATCTTGAATAACTTAAATTACAGCCCGAGTTCTTTCCTCTGTTAATCCTTAACGCTTCCCATGGAACTTCAGTACTTCCTCCTGTTAGCCGCCGCTCTATTTTGCATTGGTATCTATGGCCTAGTGACGAGCCGTAACGCTATCCGCGTGCTTATGTCAATTGAGCTGCTGCTAAATTCAGTCAACTTGAATCTAATGGCATTTTCTAATTTTCTTGACCCTGCCCAGGTTAAAGGTCAAGTCTTTACAGTCTTCGTGATTACGATCGCGGCGGCTGAAGCGGCAGTTGGCCTTGCAATTGTGCTGTCTATCTATCGAAATCGCGATACGGTAGATATGGAGCAGTTCAATTTGCTGAAGTGGTAGCAGATTGAAAAGATGAGCGTGTGCAGCTAAAGCAAGTCATTATTATTCACAAGTCTGGCCATTCCCTTAGTCAACGTTGGGCAGAGCGCTGCGCTAGTGAGCTAGAAGCTCGCAACTGTCGGGTGCTGCTAGGGCCAAGCGGAGCCCGAGACAACCCTTATCCGGTGTTTTTGGCATCGGTGTCTCAGCCTATCGATCTGGCGATCGTTTTAGGAGGCGATGGCACAGCGCTAGCGGCGGCACGTCACCTGGCTCCAGAAGGGGTGCCGATTCTGGCCATTAATATTGGTGGACATCTGGGGTTTTTAACAGAGCCGCTGGATGTATTTCAGAATTCAGAGCAGGTTTGGGAGCGGTTGCTAGACGACCGCTTTGCCGTACAGCAACGGATGATGCTGCAAGCGACGACGTTTGAAGGCAACCGCACGAATCTGGAGCCGATGAGCGATCGCTTCCTAGCTTTGAATGAAATGTGCGTCAAACCCGCGTCTGCCGATCGGATGATCACGTCGATTCTCGAAATGGAAATTGACGGAGCCGTGGTCGATCAGTACCAGGGTGATGGACTAATTGTAGCCACACCAACGGGTTCTACCTGCTATACAGTTGCCGCAAATGGCCCGATTATCCATCCCGGCATGGAAGCGATCGCCGTCACTCCCATTTGTCCGCTCAGCCTTTCCAGCCGCCCTATTATTCTTCCACCTGGCTCAGTAGTCAGCATTTGGCCTCTGGCCGATCCCGATATCACAACAAAACTGTGGATGGACGGTGTGCTGGCAACCTCAATCTGGCCGGGTCAGCGCGTCGATATTCGGATGGCAGAGTTTCACGCCCGGTTCATTATTCTACGAGATAATTATTCGTATTACCAAACCCTGCGCGAAAAACTCCAGTGGGCGGGGGCGTTAGTCCAATACAACAATAATCATCGGAATTAGGAAGTCGGCTCTGTTTTTAACGCCCATGTTTACCCGCGTCGTGGGCGAACATAGGCGCTATTTTTTATTTTCTAATCCCTGCAAGAACTCGTATAGTCGATGAGCCATTTGCAGTTTACTGCACGGTGCGATCGCCTCCTTCCGTCCAGTTCTGTCTAATAAAATAGCCTGATTTTGGTCGCTGCCAAAGCCGCTATGGATTTGGTCGATTGGGTTAGCGGCGATCGCATCCAGGTTTTTTCGGGTCAGCTTTTCTAACGCTGGGGTCACAAAATCTCCCGTTTGAGCGGCGAAGCCAACTAGTAACTGGTGAGGATGCTTCAACTGGCTGAGTTCTAGCACAATATCAGGTACCGAAATCAGCGGTAAGGCTTCAGGTAGAGCTGCTTTGGGAAGCTTTGTGGGAGAGTAATGTGCGGGTCTAGCATCAGCCACCGCCGCCGCCATCACCGTCCAATCGGCTTTGGCAAAGTGCTGGTGCATCGCTTGCTGCATTTCAGCCGCACTAGTGACAGGAATTTGAGTTACCCCTGATAACCGGGTCAGCAGATCAGCCTGCATGGGCGCATGTACCAACGTTACCTGTGCTCCCCGATGCAGGGCGGCCTGCGCCAACGCCACGCCCATTTTGCCCGTCGAGGGATTGCCCAAAAAGCGGACTGGGTCTAAATATTCCCGCGTTCCTCCCGCACTAATCAAAATCTGTTTGCCCACCAGATCTCGCGTCCCGTTAGTGTGCAGCAACGACTCTAGATAAGGCAATAGTTCTGCAGGCTCCGCCATCCGACCCGAACCCACGCGATCGCACGCCAGCACTCCTGTCCCTGGTTCTACGCTGTGATAGCGGCGATCAGTTTTCAGCATTTCCCAGTTGCGCTGCACAGAAATTTGCTGCCACATATCTGTGTTCATAGCGGGCGCAAGGAGGATGGGGCAGGCAGAGGCCAACACCGTATTCGTCAACAGATTATCGGCCAAACCATAGGCCAGTTTTGCCAAGGTATTTGCAGTCAGAGGAGCCATCAACAGCACATCTGCCCACTCTCCTAACTCAATATGCAACGGGCGAGCATGAGTTGGCTGCCAAAAATCTGCATCGGTATAGGCGGGATGCCGCGCCAGCGTAGCCAGCGTTAAGGCGGGAATAAACTGCTGAGCGCTGTCTGTTAAAATCACTCGCACCTCTACCCCAGCCTTAGCCAAGGTAGACACCACTTCACAGATTTTGTAGGCCGCGATCCCACCGCCTACCCCCACTAACACTCGATTTCTAGAATCTGTCATAACTCTAACTACTCATACTATTAATGCTCACACAAGATAGCCAAATGCGCTCAAACCAAAACTAAACTGATCCGAGCGTTAGTCTTTTACAGTCGAGGGGAATGATGAATATATCTCACCTTTTAGAGTAGTTAGTAGTTCTTCTAACGCACTTTAAATGTGAAAGAGTACCTGATCATTGAGGGTTTCAAAATATCCAGATGCAGAGTTGGATCAAACCAAATGGAATCGGTCTACAGCGACTTAATTAGTTTCAGCAAATCCGCTGATATCCGTCACGTTTTCCATCCTGCTTCTGGATTAGATCAACCATTCCTCTGGCATCTTAGCGATATTTGAGCTGAGCAGGTCAACATCAAGTTCTCAATAAACGACACTTAGGTAATTGATCATGGCTGTTGAAAAAGTAAACTCTTCGTCGAGCTTGGCTGAAGTAGTCGATCGTATTTTGGATAAAGGGATTGTCATTGATGCCTGGGTTCGAGTTTCTCTAGTAGGAATTGAACTGTTGTCGATCGAAGCCCGTGTGGTAATTGCATCTGTTGAAACATATCTAAAATATGCCGAAGCAGTAGGTTTAACGACCCAAGCAGCTGTTCCGGCTGCCTAACGGTTGCATAAACGAGATAGCAAACTGACTAACCTCATGCTGCTGTCTCGTTTGCAGAGAAACTTATAAAGCAACTTTGTCATTCATTTATAAGTTGATTAAAAGCTATATAAAATATCTCTGGCTTACTTTTAAAAGTTATTTGAAGCTCGATATTAGGAGGGTTTGGTGACTAGTCTCAATGAAGCTTGGCAAGCACAAAAACAGCAGCGGCAGCACAATGTTCAAGAAATGCTAACGGGCTTTCAAGGCGAACGCAATCAGATAGCCATGCAGCTTCGAGATCACCTGCGGATTTTTCAGGACGAAATTCGCCAAGAGACCAGGATCTTACTAACAGATGCGGCTCAGCAGCGTCAGGACGTTGCGCTTGAGCTGACAGAACGGTTATCTAGCTTCCGCACCCAGTTGCAGGATCAAACCGCACAATTTTTAGCGGTGACGGCCGCCGAGCGATCGCTAATGGCAGAGCAGCTCACGGGCGATTTGGGCGAGTTTCGCCAGCAGCTAGCGGAGTCAGTTGCGTTGCTCCGGCACGATTTGCAGATCACGATTGCCGCGATCGCCTCAGATGTTCAAAGTTTGCGAAGCAACACTCAAGCCGAGTTGACGGCCTTACGGCAAGATCGCCTCAGCAACTTGGTCACCCTGGTAGATGGATTACGAGCTGACACTCAAGATTATTTAACAGAATTAGCCGCCAGCCGCCAAGATCGAGCCGCCCAAATCCACAGCCAGCTCCAATCCAGCCGGGCGCATCGTCAAGCCAAAACCCAAACGCTGAGGCTAAATTTACGTCAACACCGAGCCAGCTTACGGCAAAGCGTGTGGGGAATCAGCGCCGAACAGCTGTCGTCTCACCCAGTCACGCCCGCTACCCCTCTGGCCAGCACCCCCAAAGGCCACAGACCGTCAGCCGCTGAGTTCATCATTCCTCAGCCGTCCCAGCCAGCAGTAGATCTGGCTATAACCACCTTGTCTCTACACCCCACATCTCCACCCTCAACAGAGGCAAAACCTGGGGAGCCAATCGCCACCCTTCAGCCTCTACCGCGTGATGCTGCCCAAGTTGAAGCAGACATCCATACCTACATCCGCCAGATTGAGGGCGCACGCCTGACGGAAATTGAGACGGCCTTGGGGATGAATCGATTTCAGACCGTGGACGCGCTGCGATCGCTGATCAAAAAAGGAGTAGTTGCCCAGCGCGATCGCATTTATCTTGCCCAAGACCAGCATCAGTAAACCCACCCCACAAGCCTAACCAGCCCAACGAGGAACCCACCCGTGACTACTGTTCTAAGAGCCAGCCCCCGGCGCTTTGTGAGCACCCCTGCCATCGACCGAGTAGCCAGCCGCGCCCTACGCTACCTGCAATCCGGCTTTTCTGTCCATTTACGCGGGCCAGCCGGAACCGGTAAAACTACTCTGGCGCTGCACCTAGCCGACCTAATTGCGCGGCCTATCATGCTACTGTTTGGCGACGATGAGTTCAAAACCTCTGACTTAATCGGCAACCAATCTGGCTATACTCGCAAAAAAGTTATAGACAACTACATCCACAGCGTAGTCAAAGTTGAAGACGAACTGCGGCAGAACTGGGTTGATTCACGCCTGACCCTGGCCTGCCGTGAAGGCTTTACCCTGGTTTACGACGAGTTCAACCGTTCTCGCCCCGAAGTCAATAACGTTTTGCTCTCCGCCCTAGAAGAAAAGCTACTGGTACTGCCGCCCAACCACAACCGCACCGAATATATCCGAGTCCATCCCCAATTCCACGCCATTTTCACCTCCAACCCAGAAGAATACTGTGGCGTTCACGATACCCAAGACGCTCTGCTCGATCGCCTGGTTACCATCAACATTCCAGAGCCAGACGAACTCACCCAGCAAGAAATTGCAATCCACAAAACCAGCATCGATCGCGAAAGCGCGGGCATTATTGTGCGGCTGGTGCGCGCCTATCGACAGCGCACCGGAGCGGAAAAGTCCTCGGGCTTGCGCTCCTGCCTATTTGTAGCAAAAATCTGTCACGAACACGGCATCGTGGTGGCTCCCGAAAATTCTGAGTTTCGCGATGTGTGCGAAGACGTCTTGCTCTCTCGGGCAAACATTCCCCTACCCGAAGCCACCCAACACCTGTGGGATGTCTTCAATGAACTGATTCGCAGCGCGCCTGAGCAGCCTGAGCGCTCTAAGGCAACAGATACCCCACCAACTCTGATACCAGCTCCAGAACCGCCCACCGCCGTTATCCCAGCTGTCGCAAACGTTTCAGCCGTCGTGGATGTTTCACCTGTTGCGGATGTTTCAGCCGTCGCAGACGTCTTCATCACACCGCCACCCGAACTCATCCCTTACGAACAACCCATTTGCAGCTACCTCCAGCGCCATCCTGATGCACGCCCATCGGAAATTGAAGCAGCGCTGCAAATTAGCCGATTTCAAACGATCAATTCGCTACAGGCTCTAACCGAGCAGGGCATCATCACCTGCCAGAATCAGGCGGGTAAACCTGCCACCTATCGCGTTCAGCGCGAGGAGCAACACGCTTGACCTTAGCCACACCATCTGGGGCAGCAGCCCAATCTAATCGGGCGATCGCTACTTCCACCCAAGGCTCTACGCTGGCAGATGTGCTAGAACGGGTGCTCGATAAGGGGATCGTGATTGCCGGAGACATTTCTATCTCCGTTGGTTCCACGGAGCTACTCAGTATCCGTATCCGCCTGCTAATTTCTTCGGTTGATAAAGCCAAAGAAATTGGGATCAACTGGTGGGAGAGCGATCCGTTTCTCAGTAGTCAATCGCATCAATTGACGGAAGAAAATCGGCAGCTGCATGCGCGCTTAGAACACATGGAACAGGAGCTGAAGGCTCTACGAGGGAGTGGAGTTAACCCATAAACATGTCTCTCCCCAACTCGTCCGATGCGCCCATCCAACTGACGCCAACGGCTGTCCTTCAACCTGCGAAAGGGGCAAATGCGGGGCTGGCTCCGCTGTTACTCACGGTGGTGGAGCTGGTGCGGCAGCTGATGGAGGCGCAGGTGATTCGCCGGATGGAAGCCGATCAGCTGAGCGATGCTGACCTCGATCGCGCCGCCGAAAGCCTCCGTAAGCTAGAAGAACAGGTAATTCAACTGTGCGATGTGTTTGAGATCGACCCGACGGATCTAAACGTTGACTTGGGTGAAATTGGCACGCTGTTGCCTAAAGCGGGCGGCTACTACCCAGGGACAGCCTCTGCCAACCCCTCAATTTTGGAATTGCTTGATCGCTTGCTCAACACAGGGATTGTGGTTGAGGGCGAAGTAGATTTGGGACTGGCTCAGCTGAATTTAGTCCATGCCAAACTGCGGCTGGTGCTCACCTCAAAGCCGATTTGAGCTGCGTGGGATGGCGATCGCGTCCATAACCTCTGCGGTCAAGTTGAAGCGGTACTCTAATATAGAGGGAGTAGGCAATACACTGACGCGATCGCTCACCCAGCGAGGAAGGAAACCAATGGAACTGACGATGGACAATGTGGAACTGGTATTGGACGAGCTGCGCCCTTACCTGATGTCTGACGGGGGCAACGTGGAACTGGTGGAATTGGACGGCCCTGTGGTGAAGCTGAGACTTCAAGGTGCCTGTGGTTCTTGCCCTAGCTCTGCGATGACCTTGAAAATGGGCATTGAGCGCAAGCTGCGGGAAAGCATTCCCGAAATCGTGGAAGTGGCTCAGGTTTTTTAGCAAGGATTGGAGTCAATCACAGATTTAGGATTGGAATCAATCGCAGATTCATCGCGCAAACGGTCAACCATCCTCGTTTGAGACCCATGCCAAGACCCAAGAACTCCTCACCGCTGATGGCGCAGAGTTCTTGGGTCTTAGTTGTTCTGGTAAGATGGGCTAATTGTTTTGAAGGAATCCCTGCGGTCTTGATAAACTCTGGAACAGGGAACGCTAGTTCTGGCTTTCCCAATTAATTTTACGCGCGGCTCCTCTCTATGCCTCATCCTCTTTACGTTGCATTTATCTGGCATCAGCATCAACCCCTTTACAAAAGCCGGACGGCGGGGCAATATCGCCTTCCGTGGGTACGGCTTCATGGCACCAAAGATTATCTAGATCTGGTGCTGATTTTGGAACAGTTTCCGAAACTGCACCAAACGGTGAACCTGGTTCCGTCGTTGATTTTGCAGATCGAAGACTATGCGGCGGGTACGGCGTTTGACCCATATTTGTCATTGGCGCTGATGGCCACTGACCAGCTGGACTACGAGCAGAAGCAGTTTATTGTCGAGCACTTTTTCGACGGCAATCACCACACGCTGATCGATCCCCATCCTCGCTATGCGGAGCTGTTTTATCAGCGACAGGAGCAAGGACGGGACTGGTGTTTAGAGCAGTGGAACGCGCAAGATTATAGTGACCTGTTGGCGTGGCACAACCTAGCGTGGTTTGACCCGCTATTTTGGGACGATGCCGATATTTCGCGCTGGTTGGAGCAAGGTCGGGGCTTTACGGTCAGCGATCGCCAGCGCATTTATAGCAAGCAGCGAGAAATCCTCAGTCGCATCATTCCGCAGCATCGCAAAATGCAGGAGTCGGGGCAGCTAGAAGTCATTACCACGCCCTACACACATCCGATTTTGCCGCTGCTGGCTAATACTAATGCGGGTCGGGTGGCAGTGCCTCAAATGGCGCTACCTGATTATCCTTTTACCTGGGAAGAAGACATTCCCCGTCACCTGAAGCGGGCGAAGACGATGTATCAGGAGCGGTTTGGCTGTAGTCCGCGCGGTTTGTGGCCATCTGAGCAATCAGTGAGTCCCACAATTTTGCCCTATGTGGCCGAACAAGGCTTTGAGTGGCTGGTGTCGGATGAGGCGGTACTGGGCTGGACTTTGAAGCATTTCTTCCATCGCGACGGGAATGGCAATGTGCAAGAGCCGGAGATCATGTATCGGCCTTATCGCCTGGAAACCTCTCAAGGTGATGTTTCGATTGTGTTTCGCGATCACCGCCTGTCAGATTTGATTGGCTTTACCTACGGCATGATGGAGCCGAAGGCAGCCGCGACGGATCTGGTAGGCCATTTGGAAGCGATCGCCGCCAGTCTCAAGGCGCATCAAACCGATGGCACCACCACGCTGGAGCAACCCTGGCTGGTTACCATCGCCCTCGACGGAGAAAATTGCTGGGAATATTATCCGCTAGATGGCAAACCGTTTTTGGAAAACCTCTATCAGCAGTTGAGTGACCACAAAGAAATTGAACTCGTCACGGTGGCAGAATACCTGGATCAGTTCCCCGCCACTGTCACGTTGCCAACCGAAACACTCCACAGCGGCTCTTGGGTCGATGGCAACTTTACGACCTGGATTGGCGACCCGGCCAAAAACCGCGCTTGGGATTTACTGGCTCAAGCTCGAATTGTGCTCGCCAACCATCCTGAGGCGACGGAAGACGCCAATCCTGAAGTCTGGGAAGCGCTGTATGCGGCGGAAGGTTCTGACTGGTTCTGGTGGTTTGGCGAGGGGCATTCGTCTAACCAAGATGCCATGTTTGACCAGTTGTTCCGCGAACATATCGTGGCGATTTACACGGCACTGAATGAACCGGTGCCCGCTATTTTGCGGCAAGCGGTCGATGTGCATGGCGATCGCGGCGACCACGGCCCTGAAAGCTTTATTCATCCGGTGATTGATGGGCATGGAGATGAACAAGACTGGGATAAAGCGGGTCGAATTGAAATTGGCGGAGCGCGGGGCACCATGCACAATAGCAGCAAGGTGCAGCGGCTGTGGTATGGCGTTGATCACCTCAACTTCTATATGCGGTTAGACTTTGCCAGCGGCACCCGCCTTGGCATAGATGTGCCGTCCGAACTGCATTTGCTCTGGTTCTACAGCGATCGCCCCATGCACAATAGCCCCGCTCCGCTGGCCGGACTGCCAGATGAGGCTCCGATGAATTACATATTTCACCATCACTTGGGGATCAACCTGGTGACGGGCGATCGCTGGCTGCAAGAATCGGGAGATTATGGCCAGTGGTATACCTGCCCCACCACCGCCCAAGTGGCCTTCAATTCGTGCCTGGAGGTGGCGATTCCCTGGTCTGACCTGAACGAGGTTGGCCCTGACTGGTCACTGCGAATTGTGGTGATGTTGGCGGAGGAGGGACGGTACGCTAGCTGCCTGCTGGAGAATGCGATGATTCCGGTGAACGTGCCGTAATCTCGCTTGAAATGATGGAGTAGGGGTAGTTCGCGAACTACCCCTACTCCATCCGTTAGCTCTTAGACGGGAAGCCCCGCGCTCTACCTGTAATCAGGTGAGCGTCGGGATGAGAGGCGCGTGAGTCGAGGTGCCTTGTC
>CASBQJ010000252.1 GCA_949127705.1 Synechococcales cyanobacterium PMM_0085 | reverse complement strand
TGTATCTGCCCCGTTTGTTGCAGGCAGGCCATCTGTTGTCGGATTTGCCGAGCCACTTCAGGCGGTAAAACCTGCTCTAATGATTTCCCAACCAGTTGGTCTACTGGCCGAATCAAATCTTCTGCTTGTTCGGCTTGGGCGTAGAGATAAATGCCCTGATCGCTAAGCAGGAACAGCATCTCAGGAATGGCGCGCAGCAAATCTCGGTTGTAGGCTTCGCTGCGGCGCAGCGCTGCTTCGGCTTGTTTGCGCTCGGTGATATCTTGCACCGTGCCAAAGGTTGCAAACGATTGATCAGCGAGTCCGCGAACCGTTGAGCAGGTTAACAACCCCCAAAAGATCTCGCCATTTTTGCGGACGTAGCGCTTCTCTAGTTGAAATGAATCTTGCTGACCCGTCAGCAGCTCTGCCAATTTCTCTAGATCGAATGCTAAATCATCGGGGTAGGTAACATCTGCCACGGTCAGGAACGGTATTTCTTCGGGAGAGTAACCAAATAGCTGATTCCATAAGGGGTTAACACTAATAAATTGACCATTTCTATTGGTGAGACCAATAGCGATCGCCGCACTATCAAACAGCGTACGAAATTGAGATTCACTGTGACAAAGCGCCTGCTCAACGCGTTTGCGTTCGGTGATATTTTCGGTCATGCCCAGGGTAAATTGCAGCGCTCCAGCGGTATTGCGTACCGCTGCAACGGTTAATCGGCACCAGAAAATTTCACCTGTTTTATGGATGTAGCGCTTTTCGATTTGATAATAATCGCGATCGCCCCGTAACACCTGTTCAAACAGCGCTACGTCGGTGGCAAGATCGTCGGGATGGGTAAAGTCGGCAAAATGCTGATGGCGGAATTCGTCAACGGTATAGCCAAACAGGTTAGCGGCGGCGACGTTGGCATCGATTACGACGCCTTCTAGACTAGTCAACCCGATGCCAATGGCCGCGTTTTCAAAAACGGCTCGAAACCGCTGCTCTTTTTCGCGCAGAGCCGTTTCGCTCTGTTGCAGCTGAATGACTACACCGAGCTGGGCCGCGATCGCCAAAACCAGTCCTGCTAGTCGATGGTCTTCCTGGCGCGGTTCAAACATAAAAAACACCAGCACCGCCACCACGCGCCCATCAGCCAGAATCGGTAGTCCTAGCCCAGCCTTGAGGCCATTGCTAAAGGCGGCATCGTGCCCCGCAAACCCGCCCTCCGACGCAGCCGATACATCAGACACCCACTCCGGCTGGCCGCTGCGCCAAACTCGACCGGGCAACCCAATACCGGGCTGTACCCCCACGGCCTCGCGACTGCGATGACAGGAACATAGGGCTTCAGGGTCATTGCTGTGCCAAATGGAGCTACAGGTCAAAACAGCGCCGTCGTCGCTGGGGAGCCAAACTTCTCCGATGCTCCAATCGGTGAGTTGGCAGACCTGTTTGAGCACAGCCCACAGCGCCATTTGAACCGCATTAGCATCTGCCTCAGGCACGGTGGGCGATCGCGCAGTGGCTGTATCACCCATAGCAATAGACGGCGCATTAACCAAATACCCAGCGTTGGCCAAGGCATCTAAACCAGACGGAGATTGCCAAGAAGAGTCGGAAATCATCGGTCGTTAACAGACATTTAGATGAAAAGCCCACCACCAAGTCGCAAAGCAATGGATCTCTGATGGCGTCTGCAAAAGACCTGCCTCACTATCTTTTCACAAAACTACTAACGTTGAATTGGATTGCCCTCTAGTCTAGCTGCATGCTGCCCAAATACTTTACCAAGTAGGGTGAAAACACCTCGTAGATCAGGGTCAACGGTCGCCCGTGATGCCAAAACAAGTAGTGACGCCCCCAAAATGGCCCAACTTGTTCAAACGCTAGCTCTAAAGCCGGACAGTGTCCATAGTGAATTCCTTGAATATCGCGGTAGAGTTCGGTTCTCAGGCGGCTCAAGCTAGCCCAAATCGGGAGCGAGCGATTTTGCAAATAGTCGTCAACGTGGCTGGCTTCCCACCACGAGGTCGCATAGGCCAGCCGCTGACCAGAGGCCGTCCGCAGCCACACTTGTCGCCGCAGCCGAGGGCCAGGGACTACCTCTATCTGTTTGGGTGCATCGTCGTCGTCCATCCCAATCAACGACATATCGAGCACATCTACCTCCGTAGGTTCTCCCGTCAGCAGCTGCAGATGGCGGGTGGGAGACCCATCGCCCAGCAGCAGCATTTGCCATGCAGGGGCAAGCTGATGGTGGGGCAGTCCCTGCTGAACTACCGCCTCTCCACCTTGCCAGAGGGGGTCGAGTACATGCCACGGTGCCGACAGCGTAGAGGGTTGGGTAGAGCGGATGGCTGGAGTCAAAATTTTACAAAACTTTAAGTTCTATTTAAATCATAGAACGTCCGCAGGATTCCTGCACCTGATTGGCCAAGCGGCACTGTCATACCCGCTGCCAAGCGGCAACATAAGATCGCTGATAGCATGTGGATCGATTGGGGAACGGTTTACGCCTATATTTTCTATAGCGCCCATCAACGATTCAGCGGGTTTAGCCGTAACGTTCTAGGACTGAATGCTTTAAGCTTAAAACGAACAGATTTACCCAGATCTCCGTAAGACATATGATTCTTCCAGGTTCAGCCGTTCGGGTTATCAACGCTAATGATACCTACTACGGGTTTCAAGGATTGGTTCAACGCATCAGCAATGGCAAGGCCGCTGTGCTGTTTGAAGGCGGCAATTGGGATAAGCTGGTCACCTTTCGGTTGGCAGAACTAGACCTGGTTGATGCCACTGCTGGACGCAAAAAGGGAAAGTAATACCGCCTTAACTTACATCTGTGAACGATGCACTTACCCTAGAGATTAAGTGCATCGTTCACAGATAAACCAAGTCCACGTTGAGAACTGTAGTTTTAGCCCTCACCCCCAGCCCCTCTCCCAAAGGGCGAGGGGAGCCGGAAAAGCTTTCAAAGTCCCTCTCCCCGGGGAGAGGGCTTAAAGCCTTCGGCATATATGAAAAGGGTGAGGGAAAACTCTGGGTTTCAAGTTAGACGAGGTTTAACAAGGTTGAATTGGACGATCGCACAGCCCAATCGAGACAGTTCACATCGAGAATCAGGCGATTCATCGGTTGAGCAAATCGTAATTCTGCTTGAAAAATACGTTGATGCTCTGAGATATCTTGGGATGCAGCATGTTGAAACCAAACCTCATCCAGTGGCAACGGCTTACCTGTTAACTGGAGAGTGGCAGTGACCAATGCCGCAAAGGTACTTTCGATCGGGTGTCAGGGTTCGTCGGTCAGATAGTTCTTAAGATGACTGATAATTTCGCAATCACAGCATAGCCAACCGTCAACCTGTTGTTCAATCGGTTTTAGTTTCATCGCAGCTAGAGTCTCGAGATGCTTAAGATACTAGTACCATAGCAACAGAAACACGGGCTATCTTCTCTCATAAGAGTGAGGATTTTTGAAAACTGGCGTACTTATCGTTTGGGTAGTTCTGCACTGTAG
>CASBQJ010000251.1 GCA_949127705.1 Synechococcales cyanobacterium PMM_0085 | reverse complement strand
TTTTTGTGTGAGTTTAAAGCTGAGCCAGTAAAAGTCTGCTCTCCCAAATTTACTGGGACGATGCCGTTAAAACCTCTGCGTTTCTACTAGTTTTTGGGCGATCGCCCCTGCCAATTGGGGTGCCATTCTCCGTTGAATTAGGGATTGAATCGGGCGGCGCGGCCTCAGGGACAGCATTGCCGGACGGCGGGCAGGAACTGGGATCAGGAGGCTGGGTTTCGACTACCACCTGCTGATAGCACGCAGTGGCCAGCAGTTGGCCAACCGCCAATTGTGCCCGCTGATTAGCCTCTTGCAGCACGCCTTGACTGCACGCTGCCGCCACAATTTCCTGCAAGGTGAGGCGCTGAGCGGCCTCTTGCAGATCGGGGGCAACATCAGGCCCTAAGCCAAGAAACCCCCGATCGTAGTCATAGACGCGAGATCGATTCACATCAATTTTGCTGTCGAGGATGCGAGGGGGTGGCAGGCGCAACCGCAGCACATTGTCCACGATTTGAATATCTGCTCGCGTTAATGGCGACAAATCGACCCCAGCGCGCACTTCTCCGTAGGCCAGGTAGAGTAACGTTGTCGAACCCACCACGTAGCCACCCAAGGTGCGATCGCGCTGGGTCGGCACCACTGCCTGCATTGCAAAGATGGCAGTTGTTAGCTCACTCGCCCCCCGCACTTGCTGCACTACCAGTGATTCGACATCGACCTCAGTTTTTGATTCGGTAAGTGTAAAGAGCGATCGCAGCTGTTCAACAAACCGATCGCCCCCACGCCACCAGCCCCAAATAACCAGCATCCCCGTCAACAGCAGACTGCCGGCCGCGATCAGCAGCAAATTGCGAACAAAGCTGCTAACGGCATGCTTACGCGTGCCTTGAGACTCATAGCTGCCCATTTTCCATCTATCCTGAACAGATATCTTCCTCGTTTTAGCTCAAAACGACTCAACTGTGGCATTCTAAAACATCCCCCTACGATCCCTCTTATTTTTCTACTCGCTACTCTACCCACTTCTCTACTCGCTACTCTACCTACTTCTCTACCCGCTACTCTAGCCGTTACTCCATGCGCACCATTGCCGAAATCAACGACAAAATTCAGCATCAAACAGCCGTTGTGTGGACGGTAGAAGAGCTGAAGGCCAGGGTTCAGGCGGTCGGAGTCTCGCAGGTGGCAAAAGAAGTAGACGTGATTACCACTGGAACGTTTGAGCCAATGGAGTCGTCGGGGGCGATTCTCAATTTGGGACATACCGATCCGCCGATCAAAATTCGTCAGTGCTGGCTAGATGGGGTGTTGGCCTACGCTGGCTTTGGTGCCGTCGATTTATACCTTGGTGCCAGCCAAATGGTCGAATACTCAGGCGCATGGGATGTTTCCGATGGTGATGAAGGGCGAGACATGCGACTTCGCAGCCCAGCTAGAGAACGGGGTGGTGGGCATGTGATTGCCGATTTGATTGCAGGCAAAGCGGTGCGGCTACGGGCGCTGGGCCAAGTCACCGATTGCTACCCTCGGGCATCGATGGAAACCACCATTACCCGCGATACGATCAACCAGTTTTATCTGTTTAACCCGCGTAACCTTTACCAAAACTTTATTGTGGGAGTCAACGGTGGCGATCGCCCTCTCTTTACCTATCTAGGGCCACTACAGCCTCGCCTAGGCAACGCCGTTTACGCTAACTCCGGTGCCCTCTCGCCCCTACTCAACGATCCCGATCTGCAATTGGTGGGGATCGGCACCCGCATCTTTATGGGTGGCGGCATCGGCTATGTTTCCTGGGAAGGCACCCAGCACTTTCCGCTGCAAAAACGCTTGCCCAACCACACGCCGATTGGCCCAGCTGCCACCCTAGCGCTGATTGGCGACGCCAAGCAAATGAGTTCCCGCTGGGTCAAAGGCTGCTACTTCAATAGCTATGGCCCTTCACTTATGATGGGCATTGGTGTCCCGTTTCCCGTCTTGAACGAAGAGGTAGTGCTCCGCTGCTCCGTCCAAGATCAAGATTTGGTGGCTCCCATTGTGGACTTCTCAATCCCCCGCCGAGTGCGCCCCACCTTTGGCTTAGTCAGCTATGCCCAACTCAAATCAGGGCGCATCACCATTGAAGGCAAAAGTGTCCGTGCCGCCCCCCTAGCCAGCGTATTCCTATCGCGCCAAGTTGCTCTAGAGCTAAAGCAATGGATTGAAGCCGGAACCTTCACCTTGAGCGAACCCGTTGCACCGCTGCCGATGGACAGGAACTTTGTGGCTCAAGATCGGCTGGGAGCACAAATTAGCTTAGATTAATGTCAGGCTGGGCAAGGTTTATTCTCCTTCCTTAGAGCGCTTCACTGGCTTAGAAATGGGTTCGCGTCGCGTTGGTGGGGCGCTCACACGAGCAGCCCCGTCAGTCCGACGCGCTGGACGCGGCGGCCCACCTTTAGACTCCCACTGTTTTCTGCGATTCGGTGGGCCGCTGCGAAACCCGCTGCTCAGTTTGACTTTGCGCTTTCTGGGCGGCACCAGGGCAATCATATTGCCATTTTGGAGCAGGAGGTCGTTGCCCTGCCGCTGGACATTTAAGTCCCAAAAATAGCCGACCGCTTTACCTTCAAGTGTTCCCTTGAGGATGACCTTGAACGATTTGTCCTCATCTTCCTCTGGCTCGGTGCTTTTTTTGGCACCTTTTTTAGCGGCCTGCTGCACTCTAACGATCAAGCGCTTGTCTTCAGCAGAACAAAATAGGACTTCTCCTCGAATGGAAAAATATCCATCCTCTAATTTAGGAGCCGCTGCTGGCTCCTCAGCCGCTGCTGCTGCTGGCGCAGGCGGCTGAGGAGTAATGCTGTCGGTGTGATCAACCCCAACATCGCTCACTGGGCTATTTTCCGGATCTCCTGGATTGAGCTTTTCAGGTTCCCAAACGCCTACAATTTGGACATGTAGGTCTTGAAATTTTTCGCGCGTGCGGGGATATACGACCCAGAGGTGAGATGCTGTTAAGTCCAGATGCTTCCTCACCAGGCTCATGACACGACCCAGCAGCACCGCATCAATCAGGGTGCCATCGTCAGCCGTGATGCTGCCTCGGGTGAACTGGTCATCGGATGGCGTATACCTACCGCGCACCATGCCAATGGCTCGATATTGCATCGGCTCGCTGGCGGGTGGAATGGGATGCTGCCGAACCGATGGTTCAAGCACCAAGGGAAACTCTGTGGGAGCAGGAGCAGCATCTGTCGGCGATTGGGTGGAGGATTCCACCTCGTCCAAAGGAGTTGGGTTAATCGAGGAGTCCATTTCAAGAGTTGAAGCTGAGGGCTGATGCATATCGATCTCTGCTGAGGATACTAACTCAGGGGATGGTGTACTCTGAGCATGAATATGCTCGTTAGTGGATGGCGTTGACCG
>CASBQJ010000250.1 GCA_949127705.1 Synechococcales cyanobacterium PMM_0085 | reverse complement strand
CGGAATTCTTTGGCTCTGTAGTGATACCACTCGTAGGGATGAAGCATTTGCATCAGAACGTGAGACTGGTAGCCGGGATCTCGGTACAAATGCTTCATCCCTACACCCCCATGGCACACAGCCTAAATCTATTGGTGCAATTATCCAAAATTTCAAATCTATTTCTACCCGTAAAATCAATCGCATGACGGGTAATATTGGTCGAACGATATGGCAATTAAATTATTATGAACATATTATCCGCAACACAGAATCGTTGCAAAATATTCGGCAATATATTGGCAATAATCCGGCGTCATGGCAGCAGGATCAATTGCATCCTGGCAATTCGTCCAAATAGCGGATGATGTGGTGAAAAATGCGATCGCATTTCGTCCTTAAAACCGTTGGACGATGCGGTGATACATCCTGTAAAAGGGGTGATACATCCGTAGGGATGAAGCATTTGTATCAAGATGTCGGACGGGTGGTCGGGGTGTTGGTGCAAATGCTTCATCCCTACCCGTCGATGGCACTTCAACCCGCGATCGCATTTAGGGCGCACATTCTGCGGCAACACAGCCTTGGAGTGGCCGAAGTTGGCTCCTGGAGCAAAATGATCCCTGTGCCCCATTGTCCCGATAAATTTATGTGCATCCTCAACCGCATCATGGCGTAACTCGTAGGGGCAGGTTTAGCCGCTGGCTTGCCTGCGCGGAGCGTGTATCGCGTATGAGTAAAACCCATCCGTGCCAAATCAAAACCTGCCCTCCGGCTGCAGCCGATTGCGTTTCCATCATACCTATTCGTACCAAATCAGACAGTAGGGGCGGTTCGAGAACCGCCCCTACTGTCTCGTTACCGTTGCAAAATCAAATCTAGCCGCTGTTGGGCGGTGGCGAGTGCCGCTTCAGGGGTGGCTTTACCCAGCAAGACGGCTTCGATCGCCCGCCCGAGGCTATCGGAAATGCGGTTATATCCGGGAAAGATGGGACGCGATCGCCCATACTGCGCCTGGTCTAAAAAGACGCTGACCACGGGCTGCTGAGCCACATAGTGCAAATAGGCAGGGCTGCGGCGCGATCGCAAATTGACAGGGAGGTAGCCAGTGCCCAGGGCCCATTCGGTTTGGAACGCTTCACTTAAGACATATGCGGCAAACACCAGCGCGGCCTGCTGTCGCTGCGGAGTTGACTTCAATACAAACAAATTTTCGCCGCCTGTGCTGGTCGCCTGTCGCACCTGGGTCGGCATCGGAATGACGCCATAATCGACTTTGGTGGCATCTAGTTGTGCCAATGTCCATGGCCCGGTGAGCTGCATTGCGACTTTGCCTGCCAAAAAGCCGTCCAATTCATAGCCGCGCTCGGGCGACGATAGCACGACTGAACCATCGGCAATGAGGTCTCGCCACAGCGAAAGTGCGGCGATCGCCCCCGGATTGGCAATTTGAACTTCAGAGCCAGAACGCGCAGACTCAGCTTCAGTGCGGCCACTGCTCAACGCGGCACTGCCAGCTAATGAGCTATCTGCTGCTGTCAACTCACCGCCACCGCTCCACATAAATGGCAGCCAGGTAAACACCGTCCATTCTCCTTTCCCCAATGGCAGCAACATGCCGTGCTGATTTTGGGCTGGAATGGTCAGCTGTTTGGCCACTTGACGTAGGTCTGCCCAGGTTTTGGGTAAGGTGGTAATGCCCGCCGCTTTGAATAAACTGGGTCGATAAAATAACCCAACATTATTGGTGCCAAACGGAACCGACCAGGTATGCCCTTCTAATTGCATCGATTCTAATAATGACGGGTCTAGCTGCTCTTTTAGCGGCGATGCATCCAGCCAGGTTTCTAGTGGATACAGCGCCTCCAAGTCCACCAGTTGCCCGGTGATGGTGGGAGCTTGCCACAGCAAGTCGGGTGCGGCATTGCCCACAATTGCCGCCAAAATCTTCGGCATTTGCTGATCGCCCTGCCCCACATACAGCGATTCCACCTGAATCTGAGGATGGGTCTGGTTAAATTGCTCGACCAACCGCTGCAATACATCGCGATTGGGCGGCGGATTGACCCCATGCCACAGGGTCAAATGGGTGACGCTGCTGGCAGTGACGGGTAGAGAGCCGCAAGCCGTCAGGGTGAACAAACACAGGCTGAGCCAGCCTAAAAAGAGTGATTTAAGCAAACGCTGACCCATCATTCCTCGTCTCCTCCCACCTGCACTTCAATATTCAATCCCTGCAATTTGTCCAATAGCCACTGGTCGAGCAATTCGTCTTGGACGGTTTGCAGTACCTCGGAGTCATCGAGGGAGGCGGGCAAAATCTGCTCAACGCGAAACAGCGCCCAGCCTTGCTCTGTAGCCAATGGCCCCACAATATCGCCGGGAGCGGCCATATCAAGCGCCGCGCGCACTAGGTCGGGCAAACTGCCCCGGCTAATTAGCCCCATCATGCCGTTGAAAATGCGATCGCCCGCAATGGAGTAGTCTTGGGCGAGCTGTTCAAAGCGGCTGCCGTCGGCAATTTGCTGCTGCAATTCTTCGGCTAGGTCGCGATCGCCGACTTCAATCCGCGATAGCACGACGCGATCTAACGCCAGCTTGCGATCAATAAAGTATTCTTGCCCTTTGGCAGCAGCCAGCGTTTCCTTTAAATGTTGAATTTGCAAATCGCGCCGTAGCCGCTGGCGCAGTTGGGCTTCGTCCAACTCTTGACTGGCTAGCCATGCGGCAAACCGATCGCCATCCATCAGGTCATGCTCCTGGCGCAGATTGGCGATCGCGGCGTCTAGCAGGGGGGGGGCGATCGCCAAATCGGTTCGTTGCAGCAGCTCGCGTTCCAGCAAATATTGACGCAAAATATCGCCCAAAAAACCATCCAACCGACCTGCCGCTTGCAGATATTGGAATGCCTGCGCCAGCGAAATCTGCTGACTGTCGTCAATGGTAATAAACGGTTGTGATCCCATAAAGCCGCTAGACTAGTTACCCGAAAAGTCGTCAGACATTAGCCTTCAAGGCTCTAGTCTAAGAGATTCTTTCCGGGTAGAGTCGATCCCTAGTAGAAGACGGCGCAAGTTTAGCTACTGTAGGGCGGGCATCTTGCCCGCGCAGGCTGGAAGCCTGCACTACGAATGGTAGGCAGATTTACGCCTCAGACTACTAGTGCCAAAAATAGCAGGGCATTGCCTATTCTACTTTTGGATCAGGAAATTGGCCGCGCTCAAATTGGGTGCGCCCGTGAGAGCAGCAAACTGCGCCCCTGCGCCCAGACCATCAGCGCTACCATTTTGGTTGTAAAACAGGTTGCCATTGCTGGTGTTATAAACAATGAGCGCATTGCTAGTAGCGGCCTCGTCGTCACTTGCCACCGTAGCAAACTCGCTGCCCAGCTTGGTTCTAGGCGGACTAATCAGCGACTTAAATGCAGTTTTGTCTAGCACCAGTTTGTCTTTTTGAACGCGAAATCCAACAATTGTATCCACGCCCATTTGGTTAAAACTGACGCCCTTAGCCACCTCGAACAGGAAGCGATCGGCACCACCACCACCAATCAGCAGATCGTCATCTAGCCCTCCGTTGAGTAAATCTTTGCCCCCTTGCCCATTCAGCGTATCGCTCCCTGCGCCCCCGTTGAGGCTGTCTTTTCCCTGCCCACCCCGCAGCAGATCGTTACCGCTTAGTCCATTGATGATGTCATGACCACGCTGAGCGTTAATCACATCGTTGGAGCTGTCAAACCCATTGACTTGATTATCTAGATCGTTCAAAAATGTAACGGAATTATTGCCAAATACGGTGCGTTGCTTTGAGGTGGCATCAAACACATCAAACTCGTCTTCAATACGACTTTGCCCAGTAAATAAAATGTTGCCAACATCGGCAGCGGCACCGCTCGATCGGCGCAGGTTGTCGATTCTATCGAGTACCAAATTTTTGAGGGTGGCTCCAGTGTTGCCAACGCCTTCAAAGCTAACCCGGACGTCTTTGCCGATCTGGACAAGCTGTAGGTTGCTCGCGGTTAACCCCGTGCCTTGGAAGCTCAGAGTATCGGCTCTGATAATTTTGCCCGTAGCTGGATCTCGGCCTTCGCCAACCCCCATGAACCCCATAATCGTATCAACGCCGTCTCCTAAATTAATCACAAATAGATCGCCGCCAAGCGTGTCTGTGAGACTATCGTTGCCTGTGCCGCCGATGATGACATCGCGCCCCGCTTTGCCGTCAATGGTGTCGATGCCATCGGTGCCCAAAAGAGTATCGTTGCCAGAAGTGCCGTTGATGATTGCCATGATGTGTGTGATGCAGGAAAGGATAAGGATATGAAAGGGCAGACTAGAAGACAGGCTAGAAGATAGACGGCGTGACTCGAATTAACACCAATTGCCAGCGCATAGATTGAACTGGCAATCGGCGATCGCCAGCACAAAGCAGCCCAGATGGAGCCTGGTTTTTGCCCTAGCTGGGTGGCAGCTTGCAATGTGTTGAACCTCAAAAACAGCTGGCAGGTTAAAACCCTGTCAGGATGCCGCGATTGCTCTCGTTAGCTATAAAGCAACTAACAGTTGAGGGTTGCTAAGAGTTTAGGACTGTTGAATCGTGAAGCTTCAAGAACACAAGCTTCAACCATTGCGGGTTCTAGGATGCTGGAGGTAGATGTAACCTGAACTGAATCGGCCATAACGCAGAGGCGATACGTGCTCCGCACAGGCAAGCCAACGCTCCTGCACTGAAGGTGTAATTAAATATACAGTTCTATTCTTTCAGTATCAGCAAATTCTGGACGGATTGCCCCGTGTTTGTACTGATTTCACAAGAGTTTCACACTCAGGTAGCTTTGACTAAGGTTTGATGAACTGCTGATGCGACTCAGCTACTTTTTGATGAATGTGACAACGCGGGGATGGATGGGCAGTAGTAGTTAAAGTTGTAGAGATTAGACTGAATTAAAAGTACGAAAACCAGTCTAGTGACTATAAAAGCGTTTTTGAAAGCCTGATAGAAAAACGGGCGATCGCTATTGAATCAGTTACAAAATGATATGAAGCATTTTTACTTCTTCATGGTGAATTAGTAGAGGGGATGAATTTGCCAAGCGATCGCTTTTACTATCTCCGCGATTTAATGGTTGAACAATAGACTGTTGATTTACTACTGGCCACTCTCTGCTTTCTCGTTGGCTTGGCGCTGATGCCACTCAACCGCTAGCTGCTGCATTGCTTGCAGCTCGGTGGCAGGCATTTTATCGAGATTTGCCAAAATAAAACTCATCCGCCCTTGAGATTTAAGCGCGTCTCGATGGCGGGCTAAGAAATCCCAATAGAAAAAGTTGAACGGGCAGGCATGGTCGCCAGTGCGTTTGCTGGGGCTATACTTGCAGCCTTTGCAATAGTCGCTCATTTTGTTGATGTAGTTGGCTGAAGCGGCGTAGGGCTTAGAGGCGAGCATCCCACCATCGGCAAATAGCCCCATGCCAATTACGTTGGTTTGCATCACCCAATCGTAGGCGTCAATAAAAGCGGAGTGAAACCAATTTTCGACCGCCTGCGGCGACAACCCGGCGATTAGCGAAAAGTTGGCCAAAATCATTAGCCGCTGGATGTGGTGGGCATAGCCCATCTGCTCGGTTTGCTTCAGGGTTTGGTGCAGGCAGTTGAGATCGGTTTTGTCGGCGTCCCAAAAGAACTCAGGCAGGGGTTGGGTATGGTGAAACCAGTTGCGTTGAAAATAGTCGTCATCTACCTGTTGGTACAGCCCGTGCATATATTCTCGCCAGCCCAACACCTGGCGAATGAAGCCTTCCACGCTGTTTAGGCTGAGTTCCTGCTCGTGGTATGCCGTTTCTGATGCTTCAATCACTTCTAGCGGATGCAGCAGTCCCAGGTTGAGGTAGGGCGACAGCAGGGCGTGCCACATGGTTTCTTCTCCCGTCACCATGGCGTCTTGGTAGGGGCCAAAGGTGGGTAGGCGAGTGGTAATGAAGTGGTCGAGAACCTGTAGGGCGTGCGATCGCGTCACTCCCCAACGAAAGGGTTCCAGTTCTCCATACAGGGGAATGGTCAGCGCTTTGACCTCAGCCATCACCGTCTGCGTGATCTCGTCCGGCTGGAACCAGAGTGGCGCTGGCGTATCCAGTTTACCCTTCGGCGGCTTGCGGTTTTCTTTGTCAAAATTCCAGGCTCCGCCCACGGGCTGTTTGCCTACCATCAGCACGTCTAGCCGCTGCCGTCCGGCTCGATAAAAATATTCCATCAGCAGGCTTTTTTTGCCCTTAGCCCAGGTGCCAAATTCACCAGCCCCCCACAGAAACTGATTGTTGGGTAATAGGGTCAGCGGGCAGGGCAGGTCGAGGCGGTGGAGGTGGGCGACGAAGGGGCGATCGCTGGGCTGCATAATCCGCAGTTCGGTAATGCCGTTGGCGGCAATCCAGGTGTACAGCGGCGTAGCAAAATCGTCTGCCGTTTCGTAGGTCACATTCCAGCCTAGCGCCTGTAACTCAGCGGCAAAGTGACGCATTGCCGACCAGACCAGCACTAATTTTTGACGATGATAGGGACGCGATCGCACCCAATTCAACGATTCAATTAAAATCACGGGTGTCTGTGCCGACCTGTCAGCACAACCTTGCAGCGCCGCTTGCCCTGACCATAGCTGGTCGCCCAGTACCCAAATACCAATCGTCATTCGGCTGGCTTTCTCTGGAACAGCAGTTGAATTCCCAGTGCCACTAGACCTAGCGTGGCAATCCCCAGCGTCACCATGGCCAGGGCGCTTACCCCCAACACTAAGGTACGCACGGCTGATGCAATGTTGGCGGCAAACGGGCTACCCGTTGGCAACGGCTTGTTGGCAAACGTGCTGTGGATTGACAGGGTCATAGAGTATGCTGCAATGCCAAGTGCCCCAGAAAACAGCGCCCCCGTAAAGCATTTCAGTGGGGTGGGAGGAGTCTCGTCGGCCACTAGCTGGATGGGCTTAGGCGAGGAGGTATCTTCTGTAGGAGTGGGGTTAACCATAACAGCAAGGGAAATGAATATCACCCCTGTACTTTATCGCAATCCGGTGAAACTTCAATTTCGTAGGGGCACTGGCACTGCCATGCCCTTCCGGGTGCGCCAACGTTATCGTAGGGGCATTGGCATGGCAGCAGCAGGGCATGGCAGTGCCATGCCCCTACGGGAGTGTTAATGGTGCAGGTGATTGAATTTACGATTCTTAGATTGGGCGATCGCCTATTGCTTCAGTTGAATCCCGCTGGCGATTGTTTGAGCGACCCACACCTCTAGGTCGGGATCTGGTAGGGCTGCTTTTAGTTCGGTTTGGATCGTGTCTGCGTCGTCGCGGGACGTGGCCAGGGCAAAAACTGACGGGCCTGAACCCGACATCATCGCGCCTAAGCGGCTGAGCTGAGCGAGTTCGGCTCGGAGCTGCTGCACTTGGGGCAATGCCGGCAACACAATTTTTTCTAGGTCATTGTGCAGGTGTTGGGCGATCGCCTTGCTGTCGTTGCGGCTGACGGCCAAGACCATGGCACCCGAATGCACCCGCTGACGGCGACCCTCTAAGCCATCGGTTTGGGTGTAGGTATGGCCAAACTGCTGGCGGTAGGTGGTATATGCCCAAGCAGTTGACACCGATAAACTGCGATATTTTGCCAATACGACATAAAGGGGATCTAAGGCGGCTAGAGCCGCTAGCCGTTCGCCGCGTCCGGTGGCGATCGCCGTTCCGCCTGCGACGCAAAACGGCACGTCGGAACCGAGTCTGGCCCCTAGCTGCTGAATTTCGGGCTGCGTTAGACCCAGTTTCCAGATCAAATCCAGCCCGACTAGCACCGCTGCAGCGTCTGTAGACCCTCCGGCCAGTCCGGCCCCGACTGGAATCCGCTTGTGAATGGTAATATCAACTGCGCCGTAGGTTTGGAAAGCTTGCGGAAACTGCTGTGCCATCAGCG
>CASBQJ010000249.1 GCA_949127705.1 Synechococcales cyanobacterium PMM_0085 | reverse complement strand
TTTTCGCCGATCGTCTCTTTGCGCCGCTTGGAATCTCCCATGATCCAGTTCCCTCAGATTGCAGGTTACACATCAGCCGTTGCCGAGGTCAACAGTCGTTGACCCCTACTGTCGATAATACTGCCTGATGCACCGGGCTTGGCGGGTTGTAACGGATGTTCTTAACCATGGGTCACAGGCTCCAGCCCCGATTCCCTAACCCTTCCAAATGGGTAAATAGGCTGGCATCGAGATAATTGATCCGCGCCAATGGATGCAGGGCGGCCAAAACTTGCTGCCCATAGCTGCGATGGTTGACCCGGTTGTCGAGCAGTGCCACCACGCCCTGAGACTCGCGTACGGGGGCGATCGCCCGTTGCAGTTCACTGAGAGCTTCGGGGAGTAGATAGAGCCGGAACCAATCTTGGCGCAGATGCTTGTAATACGCTACTCGCCCAGCTACCAGCGGATCTTCTAGCGATGGAATTGGCAGAGTAGCAATGACGAGCAGATGAGGAGCGGGCAGCACACCCTGGTTTTGTCGCCAAAAATCCCAGCCCGTAATTAAGATGCCGCGCTCATCTAGACAGGTTTTTTCGACCTGGACGCGGGAGCCACACTCCGCTGCCAAAATAGAGCCAACTTGAGCCTTAAGCGGCACATCGCCCACTAACACCACAGTAAGACCTTGATTGGCGGTGTTGGCAGCTAGCAGCGCGCGCAGTTCGCTCATCAATGCCGCCTGAAACTGGGGCGTGTTGGGCATGGGCAAGCGATCGGGTAAATAAAGCTGGATCAGTTCATTTTGGCGATCGAGCGAAAATTTGAGACAGGTGACATCGCCCAGGCCAATCCGCTGCCGATAAATGGCGGCATCTGCATCCATATCGAGTGCCCCACCCACCAAAACAACGGGCTGCTGCTGCCAAATTGGATCAAGGGTAGAGGCTAGATCTACTGGGCAGCACCCCAACGAAAATTGGCCATATTGGCGGCTCACATCTGCCCAAAGCAACTGGCTGGCTTGTTGCGATCGCGTCCAAAACTGCTGCCAGTGGTCGGGCAGGCGATCCAGGGTAGACCCTTTGCCAGACGGCTGGAGCTGGCCATCTCCTAACAAGGTGCGGTAGAGCTGCCCCAAGATTGCCTGGTCTAGCGGCTCCATTAAATAGCAGTTGTAGGGATTGGCGGGATGTTGAAATAAGCTGCGGGTCAGCTGCACACGCGCATCACGAATTAATTCAACCTGGTCGGGGTAGGCCAGCATCAGATCGTCCCAGTCGCGCGGATGCAACGTCACGGTTAGCTGGGTTCTCACCCAATTTTCCAAATCATCGACCCCATCCAAGATCGTGGGAATGTGCGGCGGGAAACGGCCTTCCCCGTTGAGGCGATCGCTCAGCCAGGACTGAGGCGAGGTCAGCAGTAAGCCTTGAAAATCGTCGTGGGGGAAGCGATCGCCCGTGCGAATAGCCTTGTCGGCTGGAATCCACTGCCGCAGCCGAGGAATTTCGACCATCAGCAGCCGTTGCTGGACGGCTTCTGGAACCACCAGGATGGTAGGAGTTTGCCACAATAGCGCAGGCATCAGGTAGCTGAGGCGATAGCGTCCGTGATAGCCAGAGGGGGCGCTGGTTTGAATCAGCGCACTGCGCTCCAAACGAAGTGCCCGAGCCACCAACCGCGCCATCGTCAAATGGTGTGGCCAGTAAGGCTCGCCCTGCTCTCGCAGAAATGCCCGCAGCTGCTGATGAACCTCTACCTCGATCAATTGGGGAAGTATCCGTATGAGCGACTGAAACTCATTGTGACACAAACCTTGTAGGGGCGTTTTTTGGCCTGCGGTTCTGGGTAGGGTCACGAAGTCTCATGAAGCCTGGGGAGAATTGCACAGAAAAGCAGCCTAGGGAAACTTGTAGCCCGCGCGGTACTAAACTAAGTCTTGGCACCGAGTTTGCACCGGGTTTGTACTGGTTTGCTAAAAGTTCGCTAAGTTTGGATCACTCATGAAGTCTCGTTCCTTCTTCCTTGGGTTGGGCGCTATGGTGGTGGCACTGTTGCTGGTGGCAGTGGTGGGGTGCTCTTGGGTGGCAGCACAAAGCCCGCTGACCTTATTGCAAGGGGGCAAGCTGTCTAGCCCTGCGGCGGCCATGTTTGTGCCAAAGCAGTCTCCTGGGATGGTGTCACTGCTGGTGAAGCCCGATCGCCTGGAAGCGTTTCGGTTGGCGGTAGCTGCGCCAGGAGAGCGCCGCCGCGCCCGCGCCGAACTGGAAACGATTAAGCAAACGCTGCTGGCAGGTCAAGGCGTTGACTATGACGCCGATATTAAACCCTGGCTGGGCGATGAAATTACGGTGGCGGTGACGTCGGCAGATATTGACCGCGATACCGGCAATGGGCTGCAACCGGGCTATCTGCTGGCCGCCACCACCGAAGATCCGCAGCGGGCCAGAGAATTTTTGCAGCTATTTTGGCAGAAACGGGCGATCGCTGGCACCAATTTGGTGTTTGAGCAATATTCTGGGGTGAATTTGATTTATGGCGGCACAGATCCGGGGGCGAAACCGCCGGATAGCGCCAAAAAACGGGCCGTAAAACCTGCTGAATCTCCCAGCCCGACGTTGTCCGCACTTCCCTCGACCCTGACGAGCGCTGTGGTGGGCGATCGCTTCGTCTTATTTGCCAATTCGCCCAAGGTGTTGCGAGATGCCATCAACAACGTCCAGGCTCCAGACCTCAGTCTCAGCAGCAGTCGAGCCTATCGGCAAGCATTAGAGCGATTGCCCGATCGTCAAATTGGAGTCACCTTCGTCAACCTGCCGCAGCTCGGGCGGTGGCTGGGCAACCCAGAGCTGACGGGTACACCCACCCCAGACGGAGCAGATCGGCAGCTATTTGACAGCTTGGTAGTGGGGCTAGAACTGGCGCGCCAGGGCATTCTGGCCGAAACAGCCCTGCTGGCCGCACCGGGGCAAACCTTAGCCGCTACCCAGCCGGCTCTGACGCAGCCTGTGGGGGCACTTCAGTTTTTACCCGCCGCTGCGCCCGTGGCGGCATCGGGGCAAAACCTGCGTCAGCTGTGGGCAGAATTGACCAGCGGTCTGGCAAATTATGGCGTGCTGTCGGCGCTGCTAAACCAGCCCATTGCCACCCTAGAGCGGCAGTGGGGCGTGACGTTTGCCGACGATTTGGTAAATTGGGTCGATCGCGAGTTTGCCTTGGGCGTGCTGCCCCAACCCAACGGCAACCCAGAGCTAGTATTTGTGGCAGAAAAAACGGCCACGACTGCTCCTGCCCTAGAACATCTAGATGCGATCGCCCAACAGCACGGTCTGAGCGTTGGCCCCGTGGCCATTGGCAGCCAAAACGCCCTCACCTGGGCCAAATTGTCTACGACAAATAAACGCAGCAAGAATGCCCCAACGCTGCTGCAAGCCGATGTAGAAGGCGTCCGGACGACCGTCAACCAGTATGAGGTGCTGACAACTTCTGTTGCTGCAATGGAACAGGTGCTGGCCGTTGCTCCCCAACCGTCGAAAAAGTCGGCTCAAAAGTCGGCTCAAAAGTCGGCTCAAAAGTCATTGCTGCAATCTCCAGCCTTTAAACAAGCGATCGCCCCAATTGCGTCCCAGAATGACGGCTATCTCTATATTGATTGGCAACGCGTCAAGCAGCCTTTAGAACAGCGCATCCCGGCGCTGAAGCTGGCAGAACTGGCAGGCAAACCGTTTTTTGACCATTTGCGATCGCTGACCATTAGCAGCTACGGCAGCGAAGCCAATGTGCGACGTGGAGCGGTGTTTGTCCAGCTAAAAGATACATAGCTGACCAAGATTCTATCCATTTGGGCGATCGCCTGAGATCTCCAACTGCCTGAGATCTCCGACTTCTCCAAGAAGTCGGAGATCTGGGTAGTAAAGCGAACTGGGCGTGCCTACGAGCGCGATCGCCGCCGGGTGAGAATGCTCACGACCTCGCCAGCATTGGCACCGGGCAGCTTGCTGCTCCAATCGCTGGTGTTGGCAAATCCGCGGGCGTGCAGGTCGTGAATGGTTTCGGTGACCCAGGTGGGGCTGCTGATCAGCAAGATGCGCAGTTGCTCTTGGCCAGGTGCCAAAGGGTGAAAGTAGAGCGGCAAAATGAGCGGCAGAGGACGAATTTCATCACCCTTGCGATCGGTCAAAAAAGTGCGCGCTGTGGGCGGGTCAAACAGGTCAATCATCGGGGTTCTCCGGCATGGAAACGTGGGAAGAAAACCCCAAAAACCTAGCCACCCCGTTTCCATAGGAAAGTAGGGTGGCTAGAGAATGCTATCATTCCCAATTAGCCTCCATACTGCTCGCACAGGTGGGGGTTAGCCGCTCAATGTTGG
>CASBQJ010000248.1 GCA_949127705.1 Synechococcales cyanobacterium PMM_0085 | reverse complement strand
CTAGCGGCAGCGATCCTGACTCAGTGTGTAGGTTTACCAATTAATGCGTGGTTTTACACTCTTTTACCCTGTGCTCCCTTTGTTCCGGCATCGTACGTGGCTCACGCATACGCTTAAATACACCGCATCGCAGACGGCTTTGCTGCGTCGAATTATCGATCGCATCCGCAACTCTTTAGAACTCCAGGTGGTGCTGCAAACGGCGGTCGATGAAGTAGCAGGGGTGGTGCGCGCCGATCGCTGTGCCTTCCTGTGGTATTTCCAGGACAGTCAGCGGGTTCAGGTGGTCTGCGAACAGGTCAATGGCGATCGCCCTGCTTGGATGGGCAACTTTTCGCTATCTCAGTTGGGCAGCTTGGCTCCGTTAATTCGTCAAGGTGAGCTGGTGGTGACGACGGGTCGAACCGCCAAGCATCACGGGATCAGACGACTGCTGGATGGGCTAACCAATGGGTTAATCAATGGGTTGGCTGGTCGATTTTTCTCATCTAGCAGCGCCAGCGATCAGCTATTGAACCAAGACGTTGGCGCTCTGTTCAGCCAGCAGGCGATGCTGCTGGTGCCTGTGAGTGGTCGTGAAGGGTCAACCGGGTTCATTGTTTGCCTCTCCGAGCACCGCCAGCTCTGGTCAGCAGCCGAGGTAGATCTGATGCAGGCGATCGCCCAGCAGCTAGAAATTGCGGTACGGCAGGCGCAGCTGTACGAACGCACCCAAAAGCAGGCTCAGCGCGAACGCGTCGTCAACCAAATTACAGCTCAAACGCGCCAGAGCCTAGATCTGCAAACTATTTTGCAGCAGGCGATCGCTCAACTGCTAGAGGCTCTAAACGTCGATCGGTGTTTAGTCCATCTAGTCGAAAATTCCAATCATCCAAACGCAGCGTTAGACGCGGATTGTTTGGATTATGAGCGGGCGCGCTTTCGCCGCAAGCACCTGTTTGAGGTCTATCGGCCACCCTTGTCAAACTCCATCGACGACTTCGATCCCGATGGCCCCATGACCCGCTGGGTGATTCAAACCCGTCAGCAGGTTGTGATTCCTGATGTGAACCAAGATGCTCGCATTGGACCGGACAATAGCGAATATCAAACTGCCCAAATTAAATCCTCCCTAGTGATCCCCGTGCAGGCCAGTGGTAGCCTCCAGGCCATTCTCTACCTCAACCAATGCACTCACATTCGTCACTGGACGCGCGACGATCAAAAGCTGGCACAGGCGGTTGCCGACCAGCTAGCGATTTCGATTCAGCAGGGGCATTTGTATGCCCAAAGCCGCCAACAGGCTCAAGAAAGCGCGGCTCAAGCTAAGCAGCTAGCAGAGACCCTGCAAGCACTCCAGCAAACCCAAGCACAGCTGATCCAGAGCGAAAAAATGTCTAGTTTGGGTCAAATGGTGGCGGGGATTGCCCACGAAATCAACAACCCCATTACCTTTATCTATGGCAACATTCCCTATATAGAGAGCCACCTGAACGATGCGCTGCGGCTAATTACGGCCTACCAAACTCACTATCCTCAGGCCACCGACTCGCTGCAAGGCTTGATTGACGAAGTTGAGCCAGACTTTTTGATTCAAGATGTGCCCCGTATTCTCATGTCAATGCGCTCAGGCGCGGGCAGAATTCGAGAAATTGTGGCGTCTTTGCGCAGCTTCTCTCGGCTCGATGAGGCTCATTGTAAGGTCGTCAACCTGCATGACGGTCTAGAGAGCACGCTATCAATTCTCAAAACTCAAATCCCAGCCGATGTGCACCTCTGCCGTCAGTACGGCAAGCTGCCGCCCATAGAGTGTTTCCCTAGCTTGCTGAATCAGGTTTTTTTACACCTGTTAAAAAATGCCTTAGACGCCCTAGAGCGCCCGCAATGCACACCTAAAACAATCACCATTACCACTGAGGCTAGTTTGGGCGATCGCCCTACCCAGTCATGGGTCACCGTGACCATTACCGACAATGGCGGTGGGATTGATGCCGCGATTCAGCCGAAAATTTTTGACCCGTTTTTTACCACCAAAGAAATTGGTCAGGGCTGCGGCTTAGGGTTGGCGATTAGCTATCAAGCGGTGGTTCATCAACATCGAGGCTCCCTATCCTGCCATTCTACGGTAGGCCAAGGCTCTACCTTTACCGTAAAAATTCCAGTCGGCCAGCCCTATCTGATCAGTAGTCGCAATCAATCCCTGTAGCTAACCCGACACGACTGTTACTGCCAGTCTGGAGGCTAAGGGTATTGTGCATAATTCTCTCTAGCTACCCAGCTTGTGATGGCCATAGGTCTGGGATAGCGAATTTTTTGGGTTTTCCTTCCCATCGTTACCAGGAAAACCCAGATGATTCATCCCTTTCGTGCAACCGATGCGATTTCCGCATCCACTTTACCTTACTGAGGATTATTGCCAGACAATTCCAAAATCCCTGGCGAAGCAATGAAGCCAAAGTAAAAGGCGATCGCAGCACTTAAACCGTGCAGTAAAACATCACTTCCAAAAATAGGGACTGTACCGAAGAGTGTGTTGGCAAAAGGAATAAGTCCTAGCACAGCAAACAGCCCGTAGAAAACCGTAATTGCTCGACTATAGGTGCGGGTGCTATCTAGTGAGACGGACGCTACGATTCCTAACAACCCTACAACAATGCGAATAAAAGCGTGAATTCCATTAGTAGGAATACTTCCCAATATGTAACCGTATCCCATGCCGTAAGCGTCACTTACAGTGGAAGTAGCTTCGGTGTAGTGCACAAGACCTGGAATGAGTCCCATAATCCCAAGCACAAGAAAAATGCTCCCAGAAATTAAAGCAAAGTACTGACCTGCTTTCATAACAAACTCCTTCGTATTTGACTAATTTGTGTTCAAAGCCTCAAGCAGGCATACTTCAAGTTAATTGTTTAAACTTCTTAATGCTTCTTCTGATGGGGAGAGATGGCTGCTACATCTTTGGACAGACTTAAGCTTGAGAGCTTTTTGCATTAGCTCTTAGACGGGAAGCCCCGCGCTCTACCTGTAATCAGGTGTTCGCGTAGCGACTCCCTAGGAGTAACGTCGGGATGAGAGGCGCGTGAGTCGAGGTGCCTTTTCTGACCAATTCCGTAGGACAGGGAAGGCAAGAGCGCTGAGATGAACACACTATCTTTACAAGTTGAAAAGGCTGAAAGGTACATAGAGACTAGATTTGAGCTATAATAGAAGTGGTCGATGACCCGCTAGAGCTAACTAAAACGCCCTTGTGGTAGTAGTGCAGTCTAGGAAGCCGCCCCACCGCTGAACATGTGGGCTGGACGGAAATAAAT
>CASBQJ010000247.1 GCA_949127705.1 Synechococcales cyanobacterium PMM_0085 | reverse complement strand
TGCTGGTTTCGTTGCTTATGTTACGTATTCTGGCAAAGACCATCAGCAAATGCAGTAAAGATGACCGATTCGATAAAATCGATTTGCGATCGCCGCGCATCCCCACAATCGGTCGCCAGCATCGTTGGCGTACCGCCTTGAGGAATGCCACCGTGAGGAATGTCACTGGGCCAAATTCCGGATCTGCCTGTACCAGAACGACTCAACGGTCAACTGATCGCAGCAACCGCTAGTGTGAGCGTAGAGGGGCAGGAGAGACGCGTGTTGGCGGCTTTACCCCAACCCCCACTAGGCCATCGCCAGTAATCGGTAAAGACCTTTTGTAAAGAAAGATTGCAATGCTTACACGTTAGGTGTTACATTTCTTTACATGAGGTTTAGGTGCAGCGATCGCAGATTCGAAGCTCACTTGACTTGTACAAGCTGAGCCAATCGGAATGTTAACGCTGTTTTCCTAGTGCCACATATCTCTTTCCAACACAGCGAATTTGGCCAGTCACCTAGTGTGGCTGGCTTTTATGCGATGTAACTATGAGGTTGCAATGTTGCATTTTGTAACTCCATCGTAGTGAATTGGGCTGTTGTGCAATGGGGGTAAACTTGCCCGCCTGCGGTAGCTAAAATTCATCTCTCACTGGGTAATGACTTCAGTCAAGCCTAATCTTCTCAAACTTCAGTATGAAATCTCCTAAATGGGCAGGATCTCATGGCGATCGCCGTGATACCTTAGTGAGTGGCGCACATGTGCCAACCATACGGAATTAGCACAAAACCTGAGTTACAGGTAAGGAAATCTTTGGATCATGCCAAACTGGCTCTGAAGTTCTCCGCAATGCTAGCTCTGTTACGCTTCACCCCATTGCCACCCTTTCACGCAAATTGGTCTGAACCAAATCTGGAGGAATCTTCACCTTATGTCTATTCGTCTTTATGTGGGCAATTTGCCGAAAGAGGAAGTAGAGCGACAAGAGCTAGCTGCCCTGTTCTCTGGTCTAGATGAATCGATTACCACCAAGGTAATCACCGATCGCAAGACTGGTAAATGTCGTGGGTTTGCCTTTGTGACCGTCAAAAGCGAAGAGCAAGCTGACTTGGTGATTGAGAAATTCAACAACTACGTGTTCCAAGACACGACGCTGCAAATCGAGCGGGCTAAGCCCCGCGAGAAGGGCAAGGAAGACGACGCCGAAGGCACGCCTACCTCCGAGGCGGCTCCGACTCCGACTCCAGCCGCTGCCCGCAAAAAAGGCGGTGCTGCTGCTAAAACTCGCACCAAGGCTGCTGGTTCTACTGAGTCCGAGTCTGTCCAACCCGATCCACGCTGGGCGCAGGATCTAGAAAAACTCAAGCAGCTTCTAGCCGCTCAAACCGCTAGCTCTTGAGCCGATTGCAGCGAGTTTGTTTGTAGTACTTAACTGCAAAGAGTTCATATTGCTGATTGCCAGTCTCGCCGTGCGGGGCTGGCAATTATTTTGACTATTGCAGTGCCAGTGGAAAGGCTTGGCTGAGAGCTGGCAAGACTGGGCACGGTTCTTTGCGCTCTAGATTTTCGGGTTTGTTCCAGGTGAAGGGGGCTTCGCGTTCTGCTGCCATCCACAGCAAGCGTTTGGCGCGGGTCATGGCGACATAGAGCAAACGAAATTCCTCGGCCACCTTCAAATGTCCTGCCTGGGTCCAAGCCACATCCATACTCGGTAGGGGCAATTGGTGGATACTGGCTCGAATTTGGGCGCGGGTCACCTCTGCCAGGTCAAAATTGCCCAAAAACTGAGACTGGGGCAGCACTCGAACGCTGCCAGGAATGAGCTGTTCATGCAAAAAGGGCAGAAAAACAAAGTCCCAATCCAGCCCTTTGGCTTTGTGCATCGTCATGATTGTGAGCTGACCGGGGCGGGTATAGCGGGCGTCTAAATCTCCCGTTTCGACTGGTTCAAACCGCTCGCCGCGCACCACCTCTTGCAACGCGTCCAGCATGGCCATCAACGAGGGCTGATTGGCGGTTTGCTGAGCAATGCGAGCAGCGAGTTTGTCGGCAGTGGCCAGTTCTGTTTGGTCATAGCGCAACGTTAGCCCCAAGAAGGGAATGAGCTGATACTGGGGCAGCTCTAGGCGGGCCCGTAGCAGACTGTTGCAATAGCGCCGTGCTTTGAGTACCGATTCGAGCTGAGCGGCATCCAGCGGCCCTGGGTAGAGAAACTGTTCAGGTTGGCTGCTGAGCTGGTTCAGGTCTTGGGTAGGAATGAGCTGCCGATCGACTAAGACCCGCAGAGCCGCTTTGAGGTTGTCGGGCGAGTGGGGCCGATCGAGAAATTGCAGCAGAGCCAAAACCTCCGCTGGCACATGAGAATGGCGATCGCGTTCTCCCACATCGTAAATTTCAATCCCCAACTGGCTCAGATCCACCCCCAGCTTGTACGCCTCCGGATGGCGCAGCAAATCTGCCACAAACCGCCCCTGCCGATTTTCGCGTACCAGCACCGCCGCCCGCGCCGTCGGCTCTACCTCAAACAGCGCGGCCACCCGCTGGGCAATTAACGCCACCGACTGATACACATCCGGAGGAAAGCGTAGTTCTAAACCCCCACCCACTGGCGGCGGATTGTGATCGGGCTGTGGATCATTGGCAGCAACGGGGTGAATGTGCTGCGGGCGAAAGGGTGGGGGAAAGGCGGAAGGATAAGGGT
>CASBQJ010000246.1 GCA_949127705.1 Synechococcales cyanobacterium PMM_0085 | reverse complement strand
GCATTACCCCGCGCGACGACTGGGACGACCGCACGCCTCCTCGCACTCCCGCCCGCGATACCGACCCCGACCGCAAAGAAAGCCGCGATCGCCGCCCCGAATCCGATGCTTGGGAGACCCCGCCTGCACGCGATCGCCGCCCCGAACCAGCCCTGTGGGATACGTCACCTGGGCGCGATCGCCCTGCATCGGGCACTCGTCCCCCTACCAGCCGCCCTGATTCTTCTCGCTCCGATTCTTCTCGCTCCGACCTATCTCGCTCCGATTCTCCCCGCCGTCGCCCCCCGACCGATAGCTCCTCCAACTATGGCAGGAGCCGAGGTAGCTGGGACGATGACGATGATGAGTGGAGCTAGCACGATCGTTTTTCATCCTCAAGTCCTCTTTCCTCTCTCCTTCTTGCCGCTTCCCTGAATGCAGAACTTTCGGAACTACTATCAAATTCTTGGCATTACCAAAGACGCCACCCCCGAAGAGGTCAAGAAAGCCTATCGACGATTGGCACGTCAGTATCATCCGGATATGAATCCGGGGGATGCCTCCGCTGAAGAAAAGTTCAAGGATGTGGGCGAAGCCTATGAGATTCTGGCGGATACTGGCAAGCGCGCTCAGTATGACCAGTTCAGCCGTTTTTGGAAGCAAACTGGATTTCAGGCCAGCGCTACTCCGAAAGCGAAGGCTTGGAATACGCGCACTAGCGGACGTTCCGCTAGTGATGAGGTAGATTTTAGCCAATTTCGTGACTTCAATAGTTTTGTCGATCAGCTGCTAAATCGGCGCGAAGAGGAAGCCGCAGCGCAGCGCACGGCTGTCCGCGATCCGTATCGACCAGGGACGACCAAAACCTCCTATACGGTGCCTCGGGAAACTCCCCGCAATGCGGAAGCACGGCTGACGGTGCCGCTGGAAAAAGCGTTTGTGGGCGGGCGAGAACGGATTCGGCTAGAGGATGGGCGATCGCTAGAAGTGAACATGCCCGCTGGGATGGTATCTGGGCAAAAAATTCGACTTAAGGGTCAGGGGGTGGCAGGTGGCGATCTCTATCTCAAAATTGATGTAGCTCCTCACCCGTTTTATAAGCTCGATGGGGCTGACTTATTTTGTGAACTGCCGCTAACCCCCAGTGAAGCGGTACTCGGAGGGGCGATCGAAGTGCCTACCTTAGATGGCTTAGTCAAAATGATGATTCCTGTCGGAGTCAGAGCTGGGCAAAAGCTGCGCCTTGCGGGCAAAGGCTACCCGCTAGACAGTCGCCGAGGTGACCAGATTGTAGAAATTATGATCGTGGCACCCAAAGAGATCAGCCCAGAAGAACGCGATCTCTACGAAAAGATCCGCCAAATTGAAACCTTCAGCCCGCGTGCGACGCTAATTCCTTAAAAGTGAGGCATTATCCCCCTTTTGTCAGTTTTGGCGAAGCAAATTCTGAGACCCGTGTACAGGTAGATTTTTCTGTCGAGCGATGGGTCGAGATTAGAAACGTGCAGATTGTTATCGGTAAGTTTTTACGAGCAGAGATCGGTGTATTTGATACTACAGCAGCAGGCATTCCTGAACTCGAAAAACCTTATGTAAAAGCGATTATCAACAAGCTGCATCAAAGCTCGAAGAAACCTCGCAGTAAATTTGGCTATTAGGAGTTCGGTGGCACATCCTGATCTATTGAGGAGACGTGGATAAACTTAAGTAATGAAATCAGAGAAAGCGATCGCAGCCTAACAAGTTGTTAGAGCTACCGTGTACACACAAGTGATCGAATCTAGCCATAGTCCTAATGAACCGCCCCCCAACCCCCCAAAATTGGGGGGTTGGGGGGCTTAAGAAGCCTGAAACGAAGTCAGTTTCAACTTGTGTGTACACCGTAGGTTGTTGGAGCGGTGGTTGAAAAGGTTTGGTCGGGATACATATGTTATTTGCCCCCAGCGTCTTCAGAGCAGCTAGGGGTGTTTTAGTATTGCAATATAGCTTTTCTCACTCCGGTGCAGTACAGGCAAGGGGCTTAAGCCCCTTGTTTTAGAGCCTGTGATGTACTTCATTAATCTGAAAACTGCTATATTGATTAGTTCAATATTGAGTCGGGTCTCAGTTGAGCTTCAAGAGTCGCCCTGCATTTCTGCTGCCTGCACCGATAGCTGTTGAGTGCGATCGCCCCGCCGAATTGTCACTTGCAGCGACTGACCCACTTGGCTGCGTTCCATCAGTGACTGAAGCTGATCTGCCGCCGTCACCGCTTGGCGATCAATTTGCGTAATCACATCCCCTCGCCGCAGACCGCCGCTGGCTGCTGGAGAATTGGGCACCACTCCCATGACCAAGGCTCCGTTCACTTCTGGCAAAATCACCGTCGAGTTAGGATCCTCGTTGTTTTGCCGTGCCACTTCGGGCGTCAGCGTGGCAATTTGCACCCCAATGAACGGATGCGTTACTCGTTCACCCCGCACTAACCGGGCCGAAATCTCTTTCGCTTTATTAATGGGAATCGCAAACCCAATCCCCATTGCATTGGCGCGAATGGCTGTGTTAATCCCAATCACCTCGCCCATGCCATTGAGCAAAGGACCACCCGAATTGCCGGGGTTAATCGCCGCATCAGTTTGAATAAAATCGACTCGCTTATCGGGAATGCCGACTGCTGCACTAGAGCGATTCAGGGTGCTGATAATGCCCAGCGTCACCGTGTTGTCTAGCCCCAGCGGATTCCCTACCGCGATCGCCCAATCTCCCACCTGTACCTGGTCAGAGTTGCCCAACGGGGCAATGGGCAAGCGATCGCTACTGTTAATTTTGACCACAGCCAGATCGGTCACTTCATCTACACCGCGCACTTCTCCTTCAAACCGCCGACCGTCCTTCAGCGTCACCGTCACCCGATCGGCATGATCGACCACATGAGCATTCGTCAAAATAGTGCCATCGGCGTTAAAAATAAACCCAGAACCTTGCCCCCGCATCCGCTCTTCATAGGGAGCTGGCTGGCTACCTTCACCAAAAAAGCGGCGAAACACGGGGTCGTTGAACATTGGGTCAGGGTTACGCGTTACGGTGCGCTCAGTGTCAATCCGCACCACCGCCGGACCCACCTGGGTTACCGCTGCGGCCACAAAGCTACCTCCCGCCGCCGCCGCCGGAGCCGGAGCCGCCGCCGGAGCCGCTGCTGTCAGTGCCGGATCTGCCCAAGCAGGCAAACTCGGCCACGCTCCCAGCATCAGACATAGCCCCAACATCACGGCAAATCCACGCGCCATTATTCGTCGTATTTCAAGAGTCAACCCGTTAAATTGCATGGCCTATCCCTACTTGATTGCTTCTGGAGAAAACTACAAGACTGTGGCAAAAACCCGCCCAACCTCGCCTGAATGCAGAAGTTCACTGAATTGATTTTAGCGATCGCCTCCCCAAACTGTCAGAGTCGGAATACCGTACGGTGCCCTAGCTCCCTGCCAAATCGCTCAGCACCTAAGGCTTTACGTCGAAAGCCCTCATAAAATGCTTGCTAAGATTGAGGAAATCTCCCCCTTGCTGATTTCACGCCAGTTTCACCTCTTTACCTCCCCAGAGATCATCCTTCTATGACCGTAGAGCTATCGCCTGCCTCAGATCTCACCACTACCTCACTAGAGACTGCTCACCCGCATCCGCATCCGGATACCCCTCACCACCACGTCCACAGCGAAGAATCGCTGCGCCAAGTGGTCAATCGGCTCTCCAGGATTGAAGGACACATCCGTGGCATCAAAACCATGGTCAAAGAAAGCCGTCCCTGCCCCGATGTCCTGGTTCAGATCGCCGCCGTTAGGGGCGCGCTCGACCGAGTTGCCCGCGTGGTTCTAGACGAGCATCTCAATGAGTGTGTGGCTCGCGCTGCCAAAGAAGGCAATATTGAAACTGAACTAGAAGCCCTAAAATCTGCTTTAGATCGATTCTTGCCCTAGTTCCTGTTCTAGCAAATGTGCTGCCTATCTGGCTTGCCAACCTTCAGAACCCGCCAGCTTGAGTGCCAGGGTTCTGAGCCTCAACATTTGGGGCGCTAGTCTGAACGTCAGCGGTTTGGGCTAGTTCCTCCTGCAAGACCTGCTCATAAATCTGTGGCAAACTGGCCGACATTGAGTTGGATTCAATCCCATACCCCAGACTTGTCCAAGTCGGAGAGAGCAGGTAGAGCACTTCTGACACTGCGCCATCTTGCAGCCGCTGTGACAGGTTTTCGCCCCAAGCCTGCGAATCGTTCAACCAGGCGTACACCACTTGGTCTTGATCTTCTGGGGCAAAGCTATAGTCGTGCCACAGCCAGAAGCCAACCGGATGGGGATGATATTTACGGGCTTGCTCAAGCCAGGTTGTAGTAATGAACTGATAGCGCCCTGCCGCTGTGGTGCAATCACCTAAATTAGGCCCCGCCACAATCGGCACGCACCGATCGGGATGGTCGCTAAAGTCTTGAAACCGCTCTCCGCCATATAGTAACGAGTATGGTTTCGGGTCGTTAGATTCACTGGCAGAAATCGTGCGCATCAAGGCGCGAATATAGGGATCACCCCCGTCCATGACTAGGGGTGCTAGAGCCTCAGTCGAGGTTGGCTCAAAAATCCACTTGCCGTCTAAGTCAAATATTTGTTCCACCACGGCCAAGGCCATCAGGGTCAACCCTCCGGCTAGGACAACATGCCCTAACCCGCCGGGTCGAACGCTTGGCTCCGCTGGGGACACTTTGTCAGATTTTTTGGTGTCAGATTTTTTGGTGAAAAAGAGAGACACAGGCAAAGGCCCTTAAAAATGCGACTATAAAAATGTGACTAAAGGCGTGACTTGATGGACGTTTAAGCAACCTGATTGAATAAGTCAGCATAGCTTTGAGGCGGGGCGGTTGCAGTGGCCACAATTTCCACAGTTTTGTTTTTGGCTTGAGGCAGAGACAGCGCCTCTACACAAACCTGCGCGACTTTAGCCCGGGCAATTCTGCCCTCAAACATCTGGTCTGCGGCGGTCATCACCACAGGGTCAGTGCTATCTTCTTCAGTCAATCCGCCCGGGCGGACAATCGTATAGGCCAGCCCACTCTGCTTTAGATAGTCTTCTGCTTGCTTTTTCCATACCAGGATCAGCCAGAACAAGTTAAGTGGATGAAAGAACTGAGAAACACACAGCGACGTCACCAGCACAAACTGCTCGATCCCTTTTTCTTTGGCTACATTGACCAAGTTTTTGGTGCCTTCTAAGTCCACTTTGTAAGGCCCAGTGGGGTCAAAACTGGGAGCAGCTCCTGTGGCACAAATCACAACCGTACAGTCTGCGATCGCGTCTCGGACTTGCTGAAGGTCTAGGACATCCCCTACGACTAGCTCCACAGCGCTGGGTAACGTGGCCTTGGCCGTTTCCAGATTGCGCACCATCGCTCGTACAGGAATATTATGCCGCACCAGCTCATCCACAACTCGGCGTCCAGTGCGCCCTGTTGCGCCCGCCACAAATGCTTTCATGGTTTCTGCCCCTGTTGAAAAGTGCTGAGAGATATGGAGTCACCAAATCCTATGGTGTCATCAAATTAACGCTTTGCCCAAAAAACTGTAGTTTTTCTGGCTGTGGTCACCACTCTGCAGATCAGCGCAGAGGGCGATCGCATCCGCAACCCATCTGTTTCAGGGTGTAGTCACCCCAAAGCGATCGCCAAACTCTCTCATTTCAACCCATTCAAACCAACTCCCTGCTTCACCGTAGAACTATTTAGAACCCTGTAAAAACCCCTTTTATCCCTCAAAAGTTTCACAAAATAAATTCGATCTTTCCGTAGATCGAGCATAGTGGCTCCCTATTTATGAACGCTATGCTGGGTTCAACAGGCGCATGATGGCTCTACGCAACACCCAATGGTTGCCGCAAGCTGTCAGAGTAAGTTAACCTTGGTAAAGTTTGGTTACACATCGGTGCGAGTTTGTTAGAACGCACTACTTTGTAACGAATTAATGACTAGGGAGAGCTGGAGCTAAATCGATCACGTCAATCCTTCGTTCGGAATGGATTTGATCAGCGACAAGCATCGAAAGCGCCACGAAAGCGCCACAGTAAGCAGCAACCGATATCAGAAGTAGCGTGTTATGCAGGCAAGTTCAGCTCAACAGCAGTCAACTGGTTCATCCAACTCCATGTTTAGGGTCACATCCGCCTATGTTGAGGGCGAGGGTGGCAGTCCTGAAACCACCGCTCAAGACCTTGAGGCCATGCACTTTCGCGGCCACTATGCGAGCTGCATGGCCATGCAGGCAGATGCCCAAACCGTGATTCACTACTTGAATCATCATCGCGATTGGTTTCACCGCTGTGCTCACCCCATGACGGCGGTGTCATTAGGTGAAAGTGGCTACGATCTGACGGTTGGACGGTTCGGTGCGTTTAGCTATGAGGTTGAGCCTAAGATTGGGTTGAATTTGTTGCCTCAAGATCAGCAGGGGGTCTACCGGATTGAGACGATTCCGATCCCCAACTATGAAGCACCGGGCTATGAGGTAAATTTTCAAGCGGCGATGCATTTAGTCGAGGCTGACGGTAGCTTGCCCGCAGCTGATGCAGCCGCTCCCCTGACCAACGTGGAATGGGAATTAGATCTAGAAGTCACGCTCCAGTTTCCCCGCTTTATTCAAGCGTTGCCGAAGGCGTTGGTTCAATCTACGGGCGATCGCTTACTCAATCAAATTGTGCGGCAAGCTTCACGCTGTCTCACCCACAAGGTTCAGCAAGACTTCCACACCACCCACAACATTGCAGTCAGCAAAAAGCTCAAAAAGCAATTTTGGCAGCGCGGCTAGGGCAGCAAGCACCGCTATTCGGCGCTTTTGCCTGCCGTCTGTCTATGGTAACTCTATTCAATCTCAACCCTCAAGGCTAAAGGATTCAGGCTACACTGCCACTTGCATCCTTTAGCTTTTTGCTTTGCCTTGTCATGCGATCGCCCTTTTTCGTTCTGCCACTTCGCGACTTATTGATTGGCTCTAAGCAACTAGCAATTGTGGAAGCCTGTGTGATTGGGCTGGTGTCTGGTCTGGCAGCCGTGCTATTGAAGCAGGGAATTGGGCTATTGGGCGGCTGGCGGGTGCAGATGTCTTACCAGTTTGCGGCCTGGTGGGTGCTGCCTGTGTTTGGCTTGGTCGGGGGCGTGCTAGCAGGGTTATTAGTAGAACGGCTGGCTCCAGAAGCCGTGGGCAGCGGCATTCCTCAAGTCAAGGCGGCGCTGGCTAACGTGCCAATCATCCTCAATCTGCGGGTGGCGATCGTGAAGCTGGCCAGTGTCATTCTGGTGGTTGGCTCAGGGATGAATGTCGGGCGACAAGGCCCCACGGTACATGTCGGGGCCGCGCTAGCGGCGCAGCTCAGCCAGTGGATTCCGGCCTCGCCAGAATATCGCCGCCAGCTGATTGCGGCGGGGACTGCGGCGGGGCTAGCCGCTGGGTTCAACGCTCCGATTTCTGGAGTGCTGTTTGTCGTTGAGGAGTTTCTGCAAGATTTCTCTGGGATCACGCTGGGAACCGCAATTTTGGCGTCGTTTATTGGTGCGGTGGTGTCGCGGCTGTTGGGCGGACGCGGACTCAGCCTCGACCCGCTGATGACGGCTTATGAGGCAAGTTTTTCCCTGCAAGATGTGCCAGTGTTCTTACTGTTGGGGCTGTTGGCTGGCCTGTTGGGGGCGCTGTTCCATCGCGGTATCTTTGCTGGATTAGCCTTAAACCGACGACTGTTGCCGCTGGGATTACCCGGTCGAATTGGACTGGCGGGCTTGGTCTCGGGGCTAATTGTCACCCAATTGCCTGCCACATTTCGCGACAATACAGGCTTGCAAGACATGATTAGCGCCGGGGACGCCGGCTGGCAGGTCACGCTGCTAGCGTTTGTCGCCAAATTTTTGCTCACGCTGCTGGCAGTGGGTTCGGGTGCCCCCGGTGGGATTTTTTCGCCGTCGCTGGTGTTGGGCGCTGCCCTGGGATACTTGGTCGGAACGGGGGCACATCAGCTGGAATCGTTGATGGGTCTTGCCGACGGGCTGAGTTCTCCTAGCACCTACGCGTTGGCTGGGATGGGAGCCTTTTTCAGTGCGGTGACGCGAGGGCCGATTACCGCCATTGTGATTGTATTTGAGATTACGGCCAATTTTAATTTAGTGCTGCCGCTGATGATTGGCTCGGTGATTGCCTACCTAGTATCTTATAACTTGGTGGGTGGGTCAATTTATGGCCAGCTGCTGGCCTGGAACGGGATTCATCTCGATCAGCCAGCGCCCCCAGCGGGGCCTTGGCACAATCTGACCGCCGCCATGCTGATGCAGCGGCGGGTGCAGACGCTCTCTATCCACATGACGGTGACTGAGGCAATGCAGGCGTTTGCGCGATCGCACCATCGCGGCTTTCCGGTGGTCGATGAGGGCAGGCTGGTGGGCATTGTCACCCAAACCGACCTGGCTGATCCGACTCGCCGCCCCGCCGCCCTGGAAGAGGCCACTCTGGCCGACATCATGACGCCTCAGCCCGTGACGGTGACGCCTCAAGATCGGCTGACGCATGTCCTGTTTTTGCTGAATCGGTTCCAGATCAGTCGGTTGCCCGTAACTGAAGCGCAAAAGCTGGTGGGGATCATCACCCGTGCCGACATTATTCGGGCTGAGTCGGATCATTTGAGCGGTGAACTAGTGCCGCTAGGGCCGCGCCCTGAACCGTCGTATGTTGTCTTCCAGACGCGATCGCCCGCCACCGGTCGAGGCCGCTTGCTGCTGCCGCTCAGCAACCCTCAAACGGCACCCACCTTACTAAAATTAGCCGCCGCAATTGCCCGCGATCGCCACTACGAGCTAGAGCTACTGCACGTTCATACCGTATCGCGCTCCCGCGCTCCCGCCCAAACTCCCGTTCGCACCACCAATAGCCGCCGCTTGCTGCGTCAAATGGAGCAGCTAGCCCGCCAGTGGCCCATTTCAGTGCACACCCAAGTGCGGGTGGCTCACGATCCCGCTCAGGCGATGTTGGAAGCGATCGAAGAGCGACATATCGACCTCGTGCTCATGGGTTGGAAAGGCAGCACTAGCACTCCAGGCCGGGTCTTTGGCACAGCGGTAGATACGATTATTCGGCAGGCTACAGCCGAGGTGGTGTTGGTCAAACTCGGTGATTCAGAGCAGTTTGACCGCTGGTTAGTGCCAATTTCGGGTGGTCCCAACGTGCCGTGTGCGCTCACCCTCCTGCCCGCCTTAACATCCCTCAGCACCCAGCCCAGCATCAAAATCTGTCAGGTGTTGCCGCCAAATTTACGCTTAGCCGATACTCCCTTGATGCTCAGTGCCGTCGAAACCTTGCAGCAGCGGATAACCGGTGCAATCGTCACTCGTGCAATCGGAGGCGATTCGGTACCAGAAGCCGTCCTGCAATTGGCATGGCAAGAACCTTGTGATGTCATCATATTAGGAGCAAGCCGTGAAGGGTTGCTGACTCAGGTGGTGCAGGGTAATATTCCAGAGGCGATCGCCCACTATAGCGATCGCACGGTCATCTTGGTTCGGGGTGCTATTTTGCCAGATCATTGAGCTTTGCTCTTATAGTTGAGGATTGCTGGTTGTTACAGAGCATCAAAGCTACCGGAACGGTAGTCCCCCATTTTGTAGTGAGTGATAGGGGTGTGATACCAGGCACCTCTACCACGCCGCACTGTTTCCCCAACCCCTGTGTTAAAACTCACCGCCTCTCTTGCTAAAACCTGGGAGAACCTGAAGCCTCATCTATTACCCGGTTTTAAGGTCGTTGCCTTCACCAGCCTCACCGTGTCGAGTCTGGTGATTGGCATGAAGCATCAGGGTTGGCTGCAACCCCTAGAACTGCGGATCTATGACCGCATGGTTCGCTACCAGCCGGACTCTGGCCTTGACTCGCGGTTGCTATTAGTCGAAATTACCGAAGCCGACATTCAGGGGCTGAAGCGATCAACGCCGTCTGACCAAACTGTGGCGCAGCTGCTGGCCAATTTGGAGCGCCATCAGCCCCAAGTTGTCGGCTTAGATTTGTATCGAGATGTGCCCCAAGAGCCGGGTAGCAAGCAGTTAGCCCCCTATCTGCAATCTCCCCGACTGATTGCAATCACCAAGCTAGGCAGCACTGGGAACGATAGCATTCCGGCACCTGCCGATGTGCCGGCCAGTCGGATTGGCTTTAACGATTTCGTGGTCGATTCGGACGGCGTGATTCGACGTAATTTGCTGTTTGCGACCACCCCCACCGATACCTATTTTTCCTTCTCTTTGCGGCTGGCGTTGCAGTACCTCAACGCCATCGGGATCACGCCTCAAGCTAGCGCTGCCCAAGCAGACAATATGCAGCTCGGCAATGCGGTCTTTGTGCCCCTGATGGCCAATTCTGGCTCATATCAGTCGGTAGACGACAGCGGCTATCAAATTTTGCTGAGCTACCGATCGCGCCGTGCCCCTGCCCGCAGCCTGACGTTGACGCAGGTGCTCAACAACCAATTTGATCCAAGCTGGGTGCGCGGCAAAATTGTGTTGATTGGCACCACGGCGGCTAGCGGCAAAGACTTGTTCTACACGCCCTATAGTGCCGGGGAGCAAACCTCGCACCAAATGCCGGGAGTGGTGCTACATGCCCAAATGGTGAGCCAGATTCTGGGCGCGGCGCTAGATGAACAGCCCCTATTTTGGTTTTGGACAGAGCGGCAAGAGTGGCTGTGGATTTGGGGATGGACGCTGGTCAGCGGCGGCATCGCGTGGTGGTTGCGCCATCCGCTGGTGCTGGGGGTTAGCAGTATTGTCATTCTGGTGGTGTTGGGTGGGGCGGGGTTTCTGCTGCTGACGCATCACGGTTGGGTGCCTGTGATGGCTCCGGCGATCGCTACTATCATGGCGATCGGCACAGTTGTGGCCTACCGGGCACAGCAGGCTC
>CASBQJ010000245.1 GCA_949127705.1 Synechococcales cyanobacterium PMM_0085 | reverse complement strand
GAGTACTTTGGCGCAGGTGGTGCCGGTGGCACAAGCGCCGCCGCCTGCCTCAATTGATGCCCTACGGCAGCAGCGGCAGCAGCTTGAACGGCAGCGCTCAACCCTAAATCAACAGCGCGATCGCCTCGATAGCCTAGAAGATTCGGCGAAAAACCGTTTGGACGGGCTGCAAGATCGGATCACCAACACGGCTACCCAAATTAAGCAAAACGAAGCGAAGCTGAAGGACGCCAATACTCGCCTGATGGGGCTACAGAAAGACCTCGTCAAGTTTGAAACCGCCTATCAAGCTCAGCAATTTTCGACCGTAGCGCGACTGCGGTTTTTGCAGCGGCAGCAGGGCAGTCGAGGGTTTGCCGTGTTGCTGCAAAGCCAAGATTTAAATGATTTTATCGATCGCCGCTACCAGCTACGCCGGGTTTACCAAAGCGATCGCGATTTTATGGAACGGCTGCAACAGCAGGCCGCTGAGCTAAATCGCCGTCGCCGGACTGTAGAGCGCCAAAAAAACGATGTAGCGCTACTCACTCAAGAGCTATTGGCCGATAAAGCGGAATATGAGCAGCAGGCAAATTTTCAAACCTCGCTGATCGATCGTCTACAAAAAGACCAGCAGGCACTAGAAGAAGCCGAAGATCAGCTGGCTCGCGATTCTGGCAATATTGCCAACCTGATTCGGCAGCGCCTGAGTAGCGGTCGCAATCGCCTTGTCATTCGGGGTACGGGGGTGATGAGCTTACCCAGCGATGGCCCCCTCACCAGTAACTTTGGCTATCGCCAGCATCCAATTCTCCGCACTCGCCGCTTCCATGCCGGCATCGATTTTGGCGCGCCCTATGGCAGCACAATTCGTGCTGCCGATGACGGGGTAGTCATTTTTGCGGGCTGGTATGGTGGCTATGGCAGGGCCATCATTATTGACCATGGCGATAGCACTACCACACTATACGGCCATACCAGCCGGGTCTATGTTTCCGAGGGTCAACGGGTGCAGCGAGGACAGGCGATCGCGGCGGTTGGTTCAACGGGCTTTTCGACCGGGCCCCATCTGCATTTTGAAGTGCGGAAAAATGGTGATCCAGTCAACCCACTGAATTTTTTGTAAGGTCTATTCAGTTCTATGGCTTGGCAAACCGCGATGCCCTGGCAAACCGCGATCGCCGCGTTCACAGCTCGGGCAGATCGCCCGAGTGATTCCTGCGCCCCCTACTGGGGTTCTCGGCCAATCAGTTCTGGCATCCGACCCGTTCCTGGCAGCGACTTAGTATCAGATGTCGTCATGTGGCCGCTGTAGAAAGCGCCCCCTTCAATATCAATTGCCCCGGCCGTAGCATCGCCTTCTAGACGGGCAGTACGGCTGACTGACAGCTTGCCTTCTACGACGATGTGAGCTTTGACCACACCATGAATCACTAGATTGCGGGCGCGAATTTCAGGCCCTTCTACCAATCCTGTGTGAGAAACTTCCATATCTCCCTGCACATGAACCGTTCCATGCACAATCCCATCTACACGTAGGCTGCCCTCTAAATGGATATCACCCTGCACCTCACATTTTTCGCCCAGGTACGTCAACGAAGAAGTGGTCTGCTTACGTGCAAAAAGCATTACATTGTCCCCAAAATGAGTTCGGTCATCACAAAATCAACCTTCAGTAGACACAGAACCCAATAGCCAGCCACCAAATTCTACTCTAAGTAGTTTTTGGGGTCTACTGCTTGGTCGTTGTAATAGACGCTGTAATGCAAATGGGGACCGCTGGAGCGGCCTGTATTGCCCAAATATCCCAAAATAGTATTACGCTCTACTTTCATCCCAACGGTTGCCTTCAGGGCAGACATATGGGCATACAGCGTCCGATAGCCGTAGCCGTGTTCCACAACTACGTGATTGCCATAGCCACCTGCTGACCACCCAGCTTTTACTACAATGCCGGGGGCTGTTCCATAAACTGGAGAGCCATAGGCAGCGGTAAAGTCTAGCCCTGCGTGCATCTCGTAGCCCCTACCAAACGGATTAGGGCGCAGTCCAAACTCGGACGAGATTTCGGTGCCCCGCACCTTAACTGGAATGCCCTGGGGGCGTGCCTGTTCTCGGTCTAACGTTTTTTCCAGAGCGGGCTGCACGTCTAGCCGCAAGTCTTGAAACAAGCTGGGGAGCTGAGATTGGGCAGCGGTTAAAAGGGTTTCTGCATCAGCGGGTGTGCCAATCCCACCTTGGGAACGCGCTATGGGCTGCATCTCTGTGGACGATTGGTCAGACGATGAAGGGGTTGACTGATTAGATGATGAGCCAGAGATTCCGGCACGCTCTTGCAGATCGTCAATTTTGGTCTCTAAAACTTCAACCTGCTGCAAAATATCTTGAGCTTGTTCGGTCAGCTCATCGTTAGTTTCAGTGAGTACACTGTTTTTGTGGGCATAGGAGTAAACAACTTTACCGACCCAGGTGATGGGAACTGAGGCGGCGATCGCGGCTAAAGCCAACACTAACAGCGGCTGAACCGTGAGTGTGATCGGGGCTCTGCCCGTGCAGGCAATTAGAATTGTGTAGCGTTTGGGAATACGTTGTCTCATGACCCGTTAAACGTAAAAGCGTGACAAACTCTTAAGGAAAAATTAACATTCCTCCTGAGCCAAACAAAGACAATAACAACAAATGAACCATCCTGCAACGGGGATCGCTGATTTGCTGATGTCTTAAACGCGCTTTGAACGAGTCAATTAGTCTGTGATCTAATGGCTTGGTAATGCGTGCAGCGATCGCAAGGGCCATTGGGGTTAATCGCACAGCGTAACAATTCAGAACGAGCGTTGTACAGGCAGGTCGTATCTCCAATCATCCAGCGATCGCCGACTAAAGTACCCTCTGTTGGAGCAGCAAACGCTTGGACATAGAGCGCAATTTTGTGTAACTGATAGCGGCCTGAGCGCAGAGAATAGCAATGCTTACGCTCTAGCACCAAATAAGTCTGTCCCTCACATTCTATGTATGCACCGGGCTGAGGACTCCACTCTAGGTGCAGATGACCCAGCGTAGAACCCGAATGGCTCAAAATCACTTCGGTGGGGAGGGACAACTTCATAGCAAACGGATAGAGGCAGACAAAGCATACCGACAGGAGGGACATTGCTGATGATGGCTAGGATATAAAATACCCCAGCCATCATCTAGTCAGCTAGCTAATTCAGAGACCGAGCCCTATGAAGCCGCGCTATGAAGCCGCCTGACGCTCTTTGGCCTCCTTAATCACCTCTTCAGCAATGTTGCTGGGGCAAGGTGAATAATGGGAAAACGACATAGAGAACTGGCCCCGACCAGAGGTCATGGTGCGCAGGTCGCCAATGTAGCCAAACATTTCACTCAACGGCACATCTGCCTTGATCCGAGCCCCGGTTGGGCCGGTTTCTTGAGATTTCATCATGCCCCGGCGACGGTTAAGGTCGCCGATCACATCTCCCATATAGCTATCGGGGGTGAACACATCCACCATCATAATTGGCTCCAGTAGCTGTGGGCCAGCTTTGGGAATGCTCTGTCGATAGGCGGCCTTGGCCGCAATTTCAAACGCCATCGCCGACGAGTCAACCGGGTGAAACCCGCCTTCTAGCAGCGTAAACTTCAGGTCTAAGCAAGGGAATCCTGCCAACACACCTTTGTCAATGCAGCTTTCAAAGCCTTTTTCTACTGCCGGCCAATATTCGCGCGGCACGCTGCCACCCGTTACCTTCGACTCAAACACAAAGCCAGTGCCCGGTTCACCGGGTTCTAGCACATAGCCGATCTTGGCATATTGCCCCGAACCACCCGACTGCTTCTTGTGGACGTAGCCGTCTTCGAGCCGCTTGGTAATCGACTCGCGGTAGGCCACTTGGGGTTCGCCAACTTCTACTTCTACGCCGTGGGTGCGCTTGAGAATGTCTACCTTGATGTCTAAGTGCAGCTCACCCATGCCCTTGAGGATTGTTTCGCCGCTTTCCTCATCGGTCACCATGTGGAACGAGGGGTCTTCCTGTACCATTTTGGTCAGCGCCGCGCCCATTTTCTCTTCCCCGCCTTTCACCTTCGGCTTCACCGAGATCGAAATCACGGGTTCTGGGAATACCATCGGTTCTAGCGTTGCCGGATGCTTGGGATCGCAGAGTGTATGACCAGTTCGCACATTCTTCATGCCGACGATTGCCACAATGTCGCCCGCCTGCGCCGAATCAATCTCTTCGCGAGAATTGGCGTGCATTTCGACTAAGCGGCTGACCCGCTCTGTCTTGCCCGTGTAGGTGTTGAGGATGGTATCACCCTTGGCCAAGGTACCGGAATAGATCCGCGTAAAGGTCAGTGCCCCAAAGCGATCGTCCATGATCTTAAAGGCGAGCGCTCGCAGGGGCTTGCCGGGATCTACAATGGCAAATTCGCCTGTTTCGTTGCCTTCCAGGTCAACTTCTGGCTGCGGATGCACTTCCATGGGGTTGGGTAGATAATCTACCACAGCATCTAGCACTAGCTGTACGCCCTTGTTTTTGAAGGACGAACCGCAGTAGGTCGGGAAGAAAACTAGATCGCGGGTGCCTTTGCGAATACAGCGCTTCAGGCCATCCAGATCTGGCTCTTCACCTTCTAGATATTTTTCCATCAGCTCGTCGTCCTGCTCAAGCGCGGTTTCGACCAGCTGTTCCCGATAGTTTTCAACCAAATCGACCATGTCGGTAGGTACGTCTTTGATCTGATAGTTCATAGGGTCGCCCGAGTCATCCCAAACCCACGCTTTGCGGGTAAGCAAATCGACGACGCCCGAAAACTGTTCTTCAACCCCAATGGGCAGCACCATCACCAGGGGCTTAGCGGCCAAAATCTGATCGACTTGCTTCACAACTCGAAAGAAATCTGCACCCGTGCGATCGAGCTTGTTGATGTAGATAATTCGCGCGACCTTGGAGTCGTTGGCGTAGCGCCAGTTGGTTTCAGACTGAGGTTCAACGCCGCCGGAACCGCAGAAAACGCCAATTCCACCATCGAGCACCTTGAGCGAACGATAGACTTCAATCGTAAAGTCAACGTGTCCAGGAGTGTCGATAATGTTTAGCTGGTGGCCGTTCCAGAAGCAACTGGTCGCGGCAGACTGAATGGTAATACCACGTTCCTGTTCCTGCTCCATGAAGTCTGTCGTCGCCGCACCTTCATGCACCTCACCGATTTTGTGGATTTTACCAGTAAGTTTCAGGATTCTTTCAGTTGTGGTCGTTTTACCAGCATCGACGTGAGCGAAGATGCCGATGTTGCGATATCGAGTGAGGTCTTTCATACGTGCTCTCTAAATTAAATGCGACAAACTGGGGTGACCACCTGCAAGCGTTCCTCAGGATCGGGATTCAATGAAACTCAAATATTTTTTCAGAGGAAATGGCTAAATCACCTGTCCAGAAAAAATATCAAACGCTAATGGTAAAACAACCCTCCCGGGGAGATTCGATGTTGCTCTGATAGTCCATCGGGGCTAGTTCAATCACGCGACCGATCAATAGAGTCCTTTTCTATGCTCACTGTAACGATGCCAATTGTAAAGTGTTGTGATCCGGAATGCGGCAGATCGGTGCTATCCGGCTCGAGTTAGCTTGTGGCTTAAATGCCGTCTAATAAGTTCAAATAGGATCAAACAGCCAGTGGGGTACGCATCGCGCACCCCACTGGCTTTGAAGCAAACTGGATTAGATGAAGCGCTACTCGCTAGGTGGAGCAACATCTTCGTAGGTGGCACCTGCATCTCCGACTCGAACCTCATCAAAGTAGGAAATGCGGGGCGTCGTAATAATCGACGGGGTGGGATTTACGCTACTATTCCAGTCTGACTTGTACATGCCGTACTTGAAGTAAGGTCCTGTCTGATCGTTGTAGGTCGAAGGGCCTTGCTGGGTGCCTACTTTAACGCCGTCTTTCCAGACTTCGACTAGCCCGTCGGTTCCAGATGACCACTTGACATGAAATACCCAGTCCGTCCAAACTCCGGCCTGGTAGGCTCCCTCCCACACAATAGCGCTGCCTTCGGGGGTGTTGCCGACGGTTAACGGTTTACTATCCCAGCGGCTGCGAACTCGCCAATTTCCATTTCTAACAAATAATGCTAGAGGTGGGTTGCGATAGCTTTCTCCCAAGTTGAGATCTGGAACATCATGCCACTGAGCCACAATCTCATAAGAGGAAGGATCATTTTGATAGCCCGGTTCTAGCATGACCCGAAAGGCATACCAGCGCTCTGAGCCAATTGGATCAGAGGTGCGGGTTAATTCTGATCGTCTGCCCAAGCCCACTTCAGGATCATCTTTCCTCAATTCAAATTTTACGACTTGATTGGTTGGGTCAGTTAAGGAATTAACAACTTGGACGGCGTGGGGCGCATTCGTCTCTCTCCTCCAGGTGCCTAAACCACCACTGTCGAATGTCGATTCTACCAATAAGTTAGAGCGATCGCCCACCACTGGATCGGTTAGGTTTACCGTAAAGGATTGCAGCAATCCAGATTGTACAAAGCTACCGTTGGTATCACTCACCTGAGCGGTTTGCATGGTGATGCTGTAGGTGCCATTGTCGGCGGCGTTCCAGGTGCCCCCTGGCGCATCAATTTGATAGGTGGCGATCGCCCGGGTGCCACGTTTTTGCAATTTTATGCTCACAAACTGAGCGAATTGTGAAAATGAATCTGATCCGTTGACTAAAATATCTTGATCATTGAAG
>CASBQJ010000244.1 GCA_949127705.1 Synechococcales cyanobacterium PMM_0085 | reverse complement strand
TGCTAACGGCTGGAAGTGAATCGCCTGATCCAGTTAAGTTGCTGAGTTCAAAGCGGATGAAAGATTTAATCACCATGTTTACATCCCGCTACGATCTGGTGCTGATCGATACGCCGCCCGTTTTGGGGATGGTAGATGCCGTTCAGGTGGCTTCATTATGCAATGGCAGCATTTTAGTAGGACGGCTTGACCGAGTCACGCAGGCAGATTTGACGCAGGCTGTAGAGCGGCTCAGCAAGCTAAACTTGATCGGCATTGTGGCCAATGGCTCTAGAAGCCACTCTACTCCTTATACTCCTGAAATTAATCGCAGTGGGCTGCTGCTGGCAAGAGAGTTTGAATCAATTCAAAATAATTGACCAGGCAGCTCTAGGGCTTGAGTACGATCTTGATGCAGCTATCTTTCTTGTCCTTAAAAATTTGGTAGCCATGGGGAGCATCGTCTAACGACATGCGATGCGAGATCACAAATGTAGGATCGATCTTGCCGTCTTGAACGTGATTCAGCAGCGTATGCAAATACTTATGAACATGAGTTTGCCCTGTTTTCATGGTCAAACCCTTATTCATGAATGCACCCATCGGCATTTTATCGACAAAGCCTGTATAGACACCGGGAACAGAGACCGTACCGCCCTTACGACAAGCAACGATCGCCTGACGTAACACATTGGGGCGATCGCTTTCCATTCCCACCTTTTGCATGGCCTGATCGTAAAATCCTTCTAGACCCATGCCATGGGCTTCCATTCCCACTGCATCCATGACGGCGTCGGGGCCACGGCCACCTGTCATTTCCTTTAAGGCATCACCGACTTCGATCTCTTCAAAATTGAGGATTTCTGCGCCGCCGTCTTTTGCCATCTGCAACCGTTCAGGGACGCGATCTATCGCAATCACTCGATCGGCACCCAGCAGGAACGCACTTCGAATGGCAAACTGCCCGACTGGCCCACAGCCCCAAATTGCCACGGTGTCTCCAGGTTGAATTTGACAATTTTCTGCTGCCATATAGCCTGTTGGAAAAATGTCAGTCAAAAATACGACTTGCTCATCGGTTAGCCCATCGGGGATTTTGAACAACCCAACGTCAGCAAAGGGGACTCGGGCATATTCTGCCTGCCCACCTGCATACCCTCCGGTCAGGTGGGAGTAGCCAAACAGACCTGAAGGGGAGTGCCCCATGACTTTTTCTACCATCCAGGCATTGGGGTTGGAGTTATCGCACAGTGACGATAGTTCACGGTTACAGAAAAAACACGAGCCACAGGAGATGGTAAAGGGCACAACAACGCGATCGCCAATTTGCACATTCTTGACGGCACTGCCCAGCTCAACCACCTCGCCCATAAATTCATGACCGAGGATGTCACCCTTTTTCATGGTGGGGTTGTAGCCATTATACAAATGCAAATCGGAGCCACAAATGGCAGTGCTAGTAACTTTGATAATCGCATCACGCGGGTTCAGAATTTTGGGATCAGGGACTGTTTCAACCTGAATGTTATGAGTCCCTTGCCAGCAAACTGCTTTCATAATGATTCGTCCTTAGTCTGTGAGGATGGTGAGTGATGAGTGGTGGGTTGCGAGTTTTGAGTGGATCGCCTAACTCAAAACTCAGAACTGATTGAATTCTGATTGCTTAATGATGGCCAGTAGGCTGGCCTTCAGTGGTGGCAATTTCACCTGTTTCCATTAGCATTTTGAAGCGGCTTAAATCATCGCCAATTTGTTGCTCTGGCTCCTCGCCAAATAGCTTAGCGATCGCTGCCGTCAGGCCACCACCAGGGGGGCTATATTCGATTACGACTTTTACTTCAGTGCCCCGGTCTGCCCGTGCCGATTGAAACCGCACAAACCCAGAGTTATCTACATCGGCTCCCGCTACCGATGCCCAAGCAATCAGCTGATTTTCCTGATCGGTAATGATCTCTGCATCCCACTCGACGCTGGCACCTAGAGGTGCATTTGCGACCCAATGCGATCGCCTATCATCCAGCACCGTCACCGATTTTAGGTGCCTCATAAACGTCGGCAGATTTTCAAAATCACGCCAAACGCGATAGAGTTCCTCAGGGGATTTATTTTGAATGGTGACCGTTTTCTCGACTCGAATTCGCTGGTTCAGTCCAGCTGCTTCAGTGACTGTGTCCTGTAGACTTTTCTGTCCTGCAGCACCGTGGTAGGCTAGACCGCCCCCTGCGATCGCCAGTAACACTCCGCGTAATGAGCGTTGACTTAGCCCTGTTAAAACTAATGCACTTCCTGTGAGCAGCGAGCCCCAACGTTCGGTATCGCTAAGATTCTCAGGTTGATTATTTTTTGGATCAGTAGTGCTGTTCGATTGTAATTCCATGTGGATGACCTCCGAGTGATTCTAAAGGTGATTCTAACGTTACTGACGCGTTGCCGAGCCGTTTAAAACATGCGTTGCCAGTAGAGCCAAAGCTCCTAAACCTGCCACTGTCCCCCACTTCGCCGCTGGATAAAAATCTAGCCAATCTAGGAAACTAGGAATTGTCTCATGGCCAAAATCTCCAGTTGAGCTGTCATAGCCCTCTATGGGTTCAAACAAATTGTTAGGATCGCTTTCCAGCTTGACCGTGTTGGTGTGCTGTCCTTTAACCGCTACCAAACTTAGAAGTGCATCGGTTAGCTCGGGAGAAAGCTTTTGCATCAAATCTAACGCCCGCCCCACATCGCCAACGATCATGTCGCGGGTGGGATGTTCAGCGGCATGCAAAATGGCGTCTGCCACCAAGCTAGGCTGGTAGTAAGGCGGCACCCCCGTGGGCTGAACACCGAGTTTTGTCCGCGCTTTGTTGTAGAACGGAGTATTAATCACAGAAGGCATGATATTGGTGACGCTAATCGGTACACCTTCATGCTGCAACTCAACTCGTAGAGAATCGAGGAACCCTTCAATTCCATGCTTGGAGGCTGCATAGGCGCTTTGCAACGGCAGCGATCGCCGTGCTTCCACCGACGAAACATGAATCAAAGCCCCCTGCCCTACCTGCCTTAAATGCGGCAATGCCACCATCGCGCCATGCACCTGTCCCATCAGATTGACATCGATCACACGCTGAAATTCGTCGGCAGTGACCTGCTCAAAGGGAGCAATGATAGCAGTAGCCGCTGCATGAACCCACGTATCTAACCGTCCATAATATTCGACAGCTTTATTGGCAAGTGCCTGCATTTGGTCAAATACAGAAACATCAGCAACAACGGCGATCGCCTCTCCCCCAAATTGAGAGATTTCTTCCACTAACGAGTCCAATCCCACTTTGCTGCGGGCAGAAACTACTAGCTTTGCCCGTCGCTTGGCAAACCGGAGAGCCGTTTCTCGGCCAATTCCACTAGAGGCTCCCACAACAGCCACAACTTGTTGTTCAATTGGTTTGAGTTTCATTGTACCTAACAAATTTTGAGCCACAAATTTTGAGCCAAGTTTTGAGCCACTCGTACCCTAACAATGCAAGTAGCTGCGATCTTCCCTCATAAGAGAGAGGCTGCATTGGAAATTCATAAGTGAATCGTTGACGTGAATCGTTTGTATCTCTTCAGGTAGATTGAACTTTGATCTATCTCCACTGATATTAGGAGGACAAATCAAAATGCTGATTAATTTATAGCTGAATAGTTTCGAGCATTAGCTGACGTTAATCAATTGGACAGCGGAGAGACGAGATATGGCATCAGACAGTCCTGACTTAGGGGAGAAGGCATTGAGCAAAGTGGTGGAAGTGGGAATTGCCAACCAGCTAGATCAAGTCGAAGCAATTGATGTAGAAATTCGCACCGACCCAGGGAAGCTCTTGCAAGGAAAAGTAGACTCTGTTGCGATCTCAGGTAAAGGGTTAGTGATGAAGCAGGATTTACGCATGGAGACGATAGAAGTCACCACGGCTCAAGTATCAATCAATCCTCTCAGCGCAGTTTTTGGCAACATTGAACTGAGTCATCCTACCGATGCTTCAGCCAAAATTGTTTTGACTGAAGCTGATATCAATCGAGCCTTTAACTCTAACCATATCCAAGGCAAGCTACAAAACTTGCCAATGAATATGGCGGGGCAGGCAACACCCGTGAATATCAGCCAAGTTATAATCAACCTACCCGGTGACAACACGTTTGTAATCAACGCAGACTTTTTATTAGTACAGAAAAATGAACTGAAAAAGCTTTCAGCTACAGCTGTTCCTAAAATCGAAGCAGATGGACATCGTATCGGTTTAGAGATTCTGTCGGCTGCAGGAGAAGGTCTAACGGTAGATCTAGTAGTTGCCATTTTCGAGCAACTCACTGCCCTATTAGATCTACGGAACTTTGACATCCCCGGTATATCGCTTCAGCTACATCAATTAGAGGCTCAAGTTGGCGAATTGGTTATCCATGCCAAGAGTCAAATCACCCAGATTCCATCTAGCTAAAGTTCATTACTAAATCATCAGGAGCAAACACCATGACCCAAACTCCCAACATTCCGCCATTTATTGAAAGCGATGAGCGTGAGTATCGAGATAGCGGTATTCCAAGCACAGTGGCGATCGCCGGCCATCCGCTTCATCCATTAATTGTGACGTTTCCGATTGCGTTTCTCACAGGCGCATTCGCAACCGACTTAGGCTATTGGCTCACCAGTGATCCATTTTGGGCTAGAGCATCGCTGTGGCTCATTGGAGCCGGGTTTATGGCTGGTCTGGTGGCAGCCCTGACTGGAATGCTAGATTTTCTCAAAATTGACCGGGTGCAAAAGCACAGAGCAGGCTGGATCCATATGTTTGGCAATGTGACTGCAATGCTGCTGACTTTAGTCAACTGGGTATTGCGATGGAACAATGTTGAAGGGGCTGCGTTCCCGGTGGGTTTAATTATTTCGCTGATTGTGGCCTCTCTGTTGGGAATTACAGGCTGGTTTGGGGCTGAACTCGTCTATCGGCATAAAATTGCAGTCATTGGAGACAGCGATCGCCACGAGCCGTAATTAAAGATAGTTGTTCAGCCCTAATTCGGAAGGCTAGGGGCTAGTTGGAAGTGATTGAGTTTTGAGTTAACCGACTAACTCAAAACTCAAATTGATTTAATGTGTGTCCTTTCACCTTTAAGACCAATTCGATATAAAGCTGCACGAGATTTGCTCTTTCAGACAATGGGCTTAAGCCTCTTGTCTGAAAGAGCCACAAAGAATTGATATAAGGGGTTGATAACAGCGCAGCCGCTAATGAATGCGATCGCGCAATCCTGCAGCTTGAATCAGTGCCACCGTCTTGGCCGCTGAAGCGACACGTCACAAAACAGTGGACTGAAGGGCGATCGCTCCCAGTAATCGGCCTCGACCAAACTCATCTGGAATCGAGGTTAACCCATCGGCACCCGTAGCTGTGACTTGGTTGACTGACAAAAATTTGCCCCACGGCTTCGCAGAAGCAAACTACATCCCCTTTTCTGGAATGCCCTTTGGGCTATACCCTTTGGCTCTATAGGACTAGAGGAACCGTCACCTCTTGGAGGTTAGATATCGTGGAGCAGCCAGGGAGGGCTTCAGAGTCTTGCATGATATAGCCGTCGCCACAAACGTTAAGACGCAGGTTAGCACGGCAGCCAACAGGGGGCTTAGGCCCCTGTCCTAAGATGACTGGCTGAATCTGTAGTATTACAAGGAAATTGCAGAGATTTTGCACGTAAGTGATGGTACTGTCAGAAACTATGTCACGCGGATTCTGAGTCAGCTTAATCTGCGCGATCGTATTTAAGCAGTGCTTTGGGCACAGCAATATTTAATTAGCTAAACGTTAGAAAACGCGATTAAACTGAGATCGCATTATGCCTGTCGAGCAACTTAACTAGACACCGATGATCCTACGTACTCTAGTCGTTGTCACGCTCCTCTTTTTATTGGGTTGTTCTGACTTGTTCTTACCAACCGAGTCACAACCATCCCATAATGCCACTATTTCTAGCATCAAACCGCGGGGTGAGCGAATGCTTGGATTTGGCATAACTGAAGGAAGTATTGGATACGAAATGGCTTTTAGCGACGCCAAGTCAGCGGGTGTGCAATTCATTGAGATCCCGCAGCAGTGGGATGAGGTTGAAACAGAACCAGAGAAATACAATAGTCCGTTTCTGAAGATGGCCAACGTGGTCTACCCTAGGTTCAACACATCGATTGTGCTATCGATCAATCCTATCGATACATCAGTTCTTCGCATTCCTACCTGGCTTCTGGGCAAGCGGTTTGATGACGAAACAGTGATTAGCGAGTTTTGTCAGTTTGTTGACTTTGTATTTGCTGGATTACCAAACGCAACGGTGATCGCGGTATCGATTGGCAATGAAGTTGATCAATGGTTAGCCGATGATCCAGAGAAGTGGACTCAATACGTGACTTTTATGACTGCGGTGCGTGACCATATTAGATTGACTAGGCCGAATCTTCCCGTAGGTGTAAAAACGACCTGGAGTTCAACCCTCTCAATTTATCGGCGTGAAATCCAGGACATCAACCGCAATACCGATGCCTTGATGATCACGTACTATCCACTGAATCAGGACTTTACCGTTCGCCTGCCCAACGTTGTTCCCAGCGATCTTGAGCAAGTGATCCGACTGGCTGATGGCAAACCTGTGTACCTTCTAGAAACAGGGTACCCTAGTGGTTCAAAGAACCAGAGTTCTGAAGAAAAACAAGCCGAGTTTATCGACACTGTCTTTTCAACATGGGATCAGCACGCTGACACCATTAAACTGGTCAACTTTGTCTGGCTGCACGACCTATCCCCAATGGAGGTCGCTGCAATGACACAATATTACAGCGTGAAGAATCCTGCATTTGCCTCGTTCATAGGAACTCTTGGACTGAAAACCTATGATGGAAAAGCCAAGGCTGCATTTAGTCATGTCAAGGAGCGGGCAGCGGAACGTGGCTGGAAATAGTCGTCGAGAGATTTAGTAGAGGCGATCGCCAATTGCTCTGTTGAGCTTAACTGTTTAGCTACAGCGATCGCATACCCCTTGCACAGTCAGCTCATACGCGTCCCCTTGCAAACCAGGCCGCAGCTGCTGTAAATCAACACATTGAAATGTATTCCAGGCGATATCTTCAATGGCACCACATTGGCGGCAGCGAAAATGATGATGGGGATCAACGTTGGCGTCATAGCGCGATACCCCCTCATCTAATAGCACTTCACGCACCAAACCCACTTCCCTCAGCGCTTGCAAGGCGCTGTAGACTGTAGCTTGAGACGAAACTGGGTAATCGCGGTTGAGGGCGGTCTGAATTTGTTCCGCAGTTGGATGGTCGGTGCGAGCTAACAGGTTGGCAAACACTGCAAATCTCTGCGGTGTAACCCGCAACCCTTTAGACTTAAGGGTTTTAACAATTGTGTCTGACTGTTGCTGCATAATCCTTGCCACGTTTAATCAACGCTAATTCCTTTATTGTAATGCGTTGTCTTCAAGAATCAATAGCTAGGTAAATAAGTTCACATATATGCTTTAATCTTGCTGTTGACTTATTCCTAAATCAGAATTATTCTGGGATATAGCAGCAGTTGCTGACGTTCATCAGTACCACATTTCCTCAAGAGGTCAACATGCCAGTTATCGATCGCGTGCCCGATGTTGTGTTCAAGACCCGTGTTCGAGATGAGTCTATATCCGGCCCTAATCCCTACCGCTGGCAAGACTTGACCACTCAAGAAATTTTTGGCGGCAAGCGAGTTGTACTGTTCTCTCTACCAGGTGCATTCACGCCTACCTGCTCATCCACCCATTTGCCACGCTACGAAGAGCTGTATGACGAATTCACAGCTCTAGGGATAGACAAGATTGTTTGTTTGTCGGTGAATGATGCTTTCGTTATGTTTCAGTGGGGCAAACAGCAGGGCGCAAAGAATGTCGTCCTGTTGCCAGATGGCAGTGGTGAATTCACTCGCAAAATGGGGATGCTGGTTGACAAGTCTAATATAGGCTTTGGCATGCGGTCTTGGCGCTACGCCATGGTCGTGAATGATGGCCAAATCGAGAAAATGTTTGTAGAGCCAGACTTTAGTGACAACTGTCCGATCGATCCATTTGAAGTGTCGGATGCAGACACCGTTTTGGCATCCCTCAAAGGGACGCCACGGAGAGCAGAGATTGCAGTACCGCTAGCATTTATCGGCTAGTAGTTGTTTAACGGTTTCAAAAGAGGTGTGGGGCACGACACACTCCACACCTTTTTGGCGATCGCACAATGCCAAGTCGCTTAGAGATTGTGCTAAATCGCTTGGAGGTTGTTTTAAAAGTTGATCTTTTGTGCGCTTTAAATCCGAAAAATTAACCTTCCACACTATTTTTCAAGCATCCTTTTAGAGGCAAAACCATGAGCTACGACTTTGATTTATTGGTGATTGGTGCCGGTTCCGGGGGCATTGCAGCGGCTAGACGCGCAGCCCAACATGGTGCCAAAGTGGGAATTGTAGAGTTTGACCGTTTGGGAGGCACCTGCGTCAATCGAGGCTGTGTTCCCAAAAAACTCATGGTCTATGCATCCCATTTTCCTGAGCTGTTTAGTGATGCTCAAGGCTATGGCTGGAGTGCTGTTCAGAGTTCGCTCGATTGGGATAAGATGATCACCTCTGTGAATGCGGAAGTGACCCGGTTGAATGGCATCTACCAGACGATGCTGGATAATTCTCAGGTCGAAATTTTGACCGGGCGGGGCAGGTTTATCGATGCGCACACGGTTGTCATTGAACCAGATGGAGAGGCTCCATCTACATCGCGTCACGTCACAGCCGACAAAATCCTGATTGCCGTCGGTGGGCATCCAGTCAAGCCACCAATTCTAGGTATTGAACATGCCATTACCTCCGATGACATTTTTAACCTCAAACCACAGCCAAAACGGATGGTGATTTTGGGCGGTGGATACATTGGATCAGAATTCGCCTGTATTTTGAATGGTTTGGGTACAGAAGTGACTCAAGTGATTCGAGGAGACAAGATTTTGCGCGGGTTTGATGATGATCTGCGTACTGAAATCCAACTGGGGATGAGCCATCATGGGATTCGTTTGTTGAATAATATTCAACTGATTGCGATCGAAAAAAACGACGAGGGTGTCACGGTCACCGTAGGGCGTGAAGATGGTTCAGCTGATACGGTGATTGCGGACGTCGTAAGTTTGGCGGCAGTGGGGCGCAAACCCAATACTCAACATTTGGGTCTAGAAATGGCTGGCGTTAAGGCGCACGGTGGAGCCGTCATGGTGGACAAATACAGCCGCACCAACGTAGAAAATATTTATGCGGTGGGTGACTGTACCAACAACATCAACTTGACCCCCGTGGCGATTAACGAAGGTCGTGCCTTTGCCGATACGGTATTTGGCGGCAATTCGCGGATTATGAGTTACGAGAATGTGCCGACTGCGATTTTTACCACCCCCGAAGCTGCAACCGTTGGGTTAACTGAAGCTGAGGCGCGTGAGCAATATGGAGAGGCCGTGAAGATCTATCGCAGTCGCTTCCGCTCAATGTATTATGTGCTGCCGGGTAAGGATGAGAAAACGATGATGAAGCTAGTCGTTGACCAAACCACTGATAAAGTATTGGGTGCCCATATGGTGGGCAGCCATGCCGCAGAAATTATTCAGGGGATTGCGATCGCCCTCAAAATGGGTGCCACTAAAGCCAACTTTGATGCCACAGTTGGGATTCATCCTAGTTCTGCTGAAGAATTTGTCACCATGCGCTGAGCGTTCACTATTAGAGCATTGGTTCTGTTAGAAGCGGGGTTTCTCCAAGCAAGAGACCTCGCTTCTGTCGCTTTAAAATTTTTTTACTCATAGCCTCGCTCTATGCAAAATCAGCGAGAATAAAAACAAACACATATCAAGCACCCTATATCAGATGACTGTTGAAGCAGAGTATCAAGACGTCCTGCAAAATCTAGAGTTTGCTATTGTCAGCATCTATCGGATAACCCCCGACCTGATTGATGCAGAAGTGCTAAATGCGATCGACTCTCTCATTCGTACCTATGGCGCAGCAGCACAGGGTAAATCCATCGGCTCTCGTCCGCTCCGAGGGATTAGCCAAGAGGTAGCAGAGGCCGTTGCCGAGATGTGTGAGTTTCGTCTGGGGCGATCGCCACGGGTTGACGTAGAGGGCAACGCGATCGAAAGTCCTCCACCGATTTCATTAAACGTGCTGGTTGACTGCCTCAAACGCATCCAGTCTTCGATCAAGTTCTGGACTAAACAACAGGGGCGGCAGGGCTACTTGAACTACGTTCAGCGATTTATTGTCTAATCACTGCGGTTAGAAATACCTAGTAGTCTGAGGCGTAAATCTGCCTACCGTTCGTAGTGTAGGCTTCCAGCCTGCGCGGGCAAGATGCCCGCCCTACGGTAGCTAAACTTGTGCCGTCTTCTACTAGCTTACAGTTGCTTGTCTTGCATTAGATCGTGCCAACATCAAGAAGAGTTGCGGTTTGTAACAAAACAAATCATATTTTTCATAAGCAGCAGAGTTGGGTCAAAATATGAGGAGCAAAATGTTTCTCGGGGAATCTTGACGTGATCAAGCTTCTCTTTCAGGCTGTTCGACTGTGGCGTCAGTGGTTATCCATTTATCCGTGAAACTTGGTCATATCCGTTGAGATCGGCGCTCATTTAATTTGGTAATTCAGCATCTACGCCATATGCTCTACCTATATATTCTTGTCATTGTTCTTCCTTGCAGTTTGGGGTAGTTCTTGCTATCCGATTCTCCTAGAGACCTAGTGGCTCTATTAGATGTGTTGTGCGGTTAGGAGATTGGTATGGAGTCAGTCAATTACTTCAGTCAAGTCGAGGATGGGAGAACTTCTAAGTTCTGGGCTAAGTTGACAGTCAGTCCTATCTTGATTTTGCAGCCGTTACATCAACCAGCCTCAGAACTGTTATTGATGATCGGGCTCACATGAAAAAAGCTGACCTTGCCGATCAAGTTCATTTGCTGCACCAAATTACCTGTCGGATGCATGCATCGTTAGATCAAGCTACTCTGCATGAAGCCATTGTCCAAGAGCTTTGTTGTGCCTTGGAAGGGGATTGCGCCGAGCTAATTCTCTATGACTTAGAGACGCAAACGGCAGCGGTAGCGGCAGCGTTTTGCCGCGTCCAGGCAGACCAAGACTCAATCGCTACAGCAGTGGGGCTGACGCTGCCTCTAGGGCTAGAACTAGAACAGCAGAGTGCCAAAAATCTGCACCATCCCTGGATTGTGCAAGATGTATCTATGGCTCAAATCTCAGAAGCTGAACAGGTACTGCTACAAACGGCAGGAATGCCTTCCCCCTTAATGATTCCTATTGTTTACCAAGAGCGATTGTTAGGCAGCATTTGTGTAGGGCAAATTATTTCTTGCCGCCTTTGGACAGCCGATGAAATGCATTTGGCTAAATTAGTCGCTGAACAAGCCGCGATCGCGCTTCATCAGGCTTGGCGTTATTTTGAAGCGCAGCATCAGGCTCAACGTGAACGGATATTGAGTCACATTGCGCAACGGATTCGTACCTCTTTAAATCTCGATACAACCATCAACACGGCGCTGACAGAACTATTGGGACTAATTAGAGCCACACTAATTTACTTCGCGATTCCAGCTCCACATGGTTCAACGACCTTTCGGGTAACTCATTATGCTGAGAGCAACAATGAGGTAACGCAGCATTCCTCTGGACATTCCTCTGGGCATTCCTCTGTGCCATCTGCTTTACAACTGAGGCAACAGCAACGTTCAAATCCATTACGTCTAGAAACTGCAATTCCAGTTGAGAGTGAAATTGACCTCACAGCCTATGATACGGCTCTCATTCATCGTCTGCTCAGCCAAGATCTGGTGATGATAACTAACACCAAATCTAATGACATTGATCCTCAGAGTCAAGCCACATTTCAACAGCAACGGATCGGGGCTTGGTTGAGTGTGCCCGTTGTGTATCAAGAGCGGCTCGGCTACCTCATTGCACTCAGACCCGATGCCTGCAACTGGACAAGAGAGGAGCAAACCGCATTAGAATCAGTTGCGAGTCAATTAGCGATCGCCATCTCACATCGGCAATTTTATGCTCAAACGCAAAAACAGGCGCAGTGTGCCCAGCGGCAGGCAGCCCAGCTAGCTCAAACGCTACATCAGCTTTATGAAACTCAATCTCAATTGATTCAAAGTGAGAAGATGTCTAGCCTTGGGCAAATAGTGGCTGGGATAGCGCATGAAATTAACAACCCGATCAACTTCATCTATGGCAATATTCCCTTTGTCGCCCAATATGCTGAACAGCTTTTGACGTTAATCCAGCTTTATCAAGCCCATGCTCCTCAGCCCTCCCACGAAATTACTCAATTTGCCTCTGATATTGAATTGGAATTCATTCAATCTGATTTGTTGAACATTCTTGCTTCCCTGCGGACGGGCACCAATCGGGTCAGACAGATTGTCTTGACGCTGCGAAATTTTGCCCGCTTAGATGGAACTGAAAAAAAGTTGGTTAACGTACATGAAGGCATTGAGGCCACGCTACTCTTACTTCAGCATCGGCTTAAACCCCACATTCAAGTGATTCGTTGTTATCAAGATCTGCCCCTAGTTGATTCGTATCCTGGGCAGCTTAATCAAGTATTCCTAAATCTGTTGAATAATGCGATTGATGCTGTAAGTGCGGTAAATCAAGCGAGCGAGAAGCCCTCGCCGCATCAAATTACGATTACGACTTGCAGGGTTCAAGCGGCAGACGCTTCAAATCCACGCGTTCAAATCCGCATTCATGATACCGGATCAGGAATTAAGCCAGAGCATCAGGCGAAAGTATTTGATCCCTTTTTTACAACTAAACCCATTGGCGCGGGGACAGGGCTTGGGCTATCCGTTAGCTATAGAATTGTTGTCCAAAACCATCAAGGCAGGCTTTGGCTTGAAACTACTCCCCAAGGTGGGACAGAATGCATCGTTGAACTATCTACTAACTGTGGCAGTAGATCCACAGAGTTGGCTTGAGCAATGCTCCCCATCTCAGTTTGGCACGCTGTGAAGGGGACAATTCTCCGCTGAGTTAGATTGTGAACCTAGCGGCATTGTTGTGACCTTTACCGAGTTCAAGAGGCGGTGCAGCGGTATTGGCGCTGAATTCAGCCGTGACCCTACAATCAGGGGCTTTATTTAGCGTAATTTTAGCGTAAGAGACGCTGCTCAAATATTGCGAATATCAATCTAATCCCAATGAAAACTTGGCTCTCTATGATTAACGGATTAATCGGTATTCATTTGAGGGCAAAGCTGGAATCAGTAGGGTAACTAACGCCAGCCTTCATCCTGCCATCAGAGTCTCGAGTTGACTCAGCAGATCTTCTAGCTGTTGAGTTTTCGTTGGATCATGCCATAGAGTTTTATTTTTCTGAGCCTGCTGAACTGTGTGGGCAAAACGCTGCTTCACTGTTTGCGGTTGTACAGTTCCCCTCGCGTCTCCCCCAACAATCTTAATCTTCTGTTTGATTGCCGACAGACTCAACGAATCTTTAACGGCCTCTTTTAATAGTTGATTTCTTGCTTCGATATCTTTTACGCCACCAATGG
>CASBQJ010000243.1 GCA_949127705.1 Synechococcales cyanobacterium PMM_0085 | reverse complement strand
GGGGAATCTGAGAGGCTTCGGCGATCGCGGCACGCAAATCGTCAATGCCGCCCAATTCAGCAATTTGCTGCGCCCGATTGAGAACGGCCAAGTCCTGCAATTCTACCTGCCAATCAGCAATCAGCTCTTGCGCTTTGCCATAGAGCGGGCGATCGCGACGAATCCGCTGAGCCTGCCCAATTGCGGCCTCAATATCTGACGCACTGCCGTTCCAGGTAGCCGCTCGAGCCTGCGCCAAGGTCGAAAAGTCTTGAATTTCGGATTGGAGTTTTGCCGTGTCAGGGATCTGCTCAATGATCGCCAGCGCACCCGCTAAATCGCGCCGCCGCATTTCATCATCGGCCAGTGCCAACATATCTTTTCCCAGACTGTTGAGTAACCGCTGTGAAGCCGGGAAAACGGGGCTATTGGGCTTAATTTCTTGCACCATTGCCACAGCGCTGAGCAGATTTCTCAAGCCCCCGCGTTTCCCCAAACGGCGAATTTTCGCTAACTTATTGCCGTCTTCGCGGGAGGCCGTAATTAGATCGGTTAGCTCCTGATATTTGACGGTTTCCCAATAGGTATTGCCCACGTCAAGCAACTGCACGGCTACGTTAAAGGCTAATCGCGGGTCTTGTTCTAGCAAGGCATCTTCAGCTTTTTGGTAGATGCCTTCCGCTTCGACCCAAATCGCTTGCCACCGTTTGATCCGCTCTGCCACCTCGCGATGGGCAGATGTATTGGCAGGAATTCGCTGGGCAATGGCGATCGCCCCGTTTAAGTCTCCCCGGTCAAACGTTTCAGCCGCCAGTGTCAAAATATCTTGAGACCATTGCTGAATGGAGCGATCGACTTCGGGGCGCAGGGGATGATCCTGGGGTAAGGTGTTAATCAGCTCGATCCCTTCTAGCAAGTCGTCTACCGTTTGTTTATTGGCGGCCAGCTGGGCGCAGTAGATCCGCAGCGATGCTGAAGCCGTGGGCCAAAAAGTAGATGGGCAATTGGGAATGGCAGGCAGCTTAAACAGCAGCGCCGCCGCCAACCCACCGGCTGCAATCACCGCAACCGTGGAAGATAGTGTCCAAAATTGCCAGCTGCGCAAAAAGCCCAATATCGGAACTCGCCGCCTAGCGGGAGCAGGCGTCGGTAAGTCGGATGGGCGATCGCGGATCGGTCGGAGCGGGGTCACGAGAGCGGGCGGGCGGCGCGACCCCCTAGGCTGAACGTGGGGCTGGGGCGTTGGCTTGCCTGCGCGGGGCGCGGATCGCCGACTGGCAGCGGCAGCTGACGCCTCGGGTGGCCGTCCCTGATTCACAGCCGCAGGACGACGGGGCACTCGATAGTCTCCACCTGGCTCTGGACGTCCCTGTGCTGCTCGCCGATCTCTCGTCATATCCCACTCACACAACACCCACAGGGCAAAATTCGGTTACGGCTACAGCGCGATCGCCTTCGCATGCTCGGTAAAACCAGAAAAACAAGTCTGCTATGTCACAGACATCTGCTATTTCCAAAAACATCTGCTATTTCATAGACATTCAGGCCGTACCGCATACGGCAAACTCCCAACCCGTCATGATCTCTACCACGACAGTTGTCATCCTACCCCATCTCTAGGATTCCGACACTTGATGACTGTGCCAGCATGGTCTTGACTAGAGTAGTAGGGGCGAACGGCCGTTCGCCCCTACCAGCAATCAAATTCACGATCTAATTAAACCCATAATCCTAAGACAAGGCATCGGCGCGCAGTTCTTCGATCAACTCCTCTAGAGTGCGACTATCTGCTCGATAGACCTCGTTACAAAAATGGCAGGTAGCTTCGGCTCCATCATCTTTGATAATCATGTCTTGCAGTTCGTCTTCCCCTAGCATTTTGAGGGCACCCAGCACCCGATCGAGGGAACAGCCGCAGTGAAACCGCAGCATTTGCGTTTCTGGCAGGAGCTGGAGTCCTAGGTCTCCTAGCAGGTCATCAAAGATTTGTGCTAATGATTTACCCGCTTGCAGTAAAGGGGTAAAACCTGCCAACGCAGCCATCCGAGATTCTAGGGTTTCGACTAGGGCTTCATCGCGCGCTGCTTTCGGCAACACCTGTACCAATAGCCCCCCGGCAGCCGTGACCCCTGCCGCGCCCACAAATACCCCAACCATCAGCGCCGAGGGCGTTTGTTCCGATACCACCAGGTAATTGGCTACATCGTCGCCAATTTCGCCCGACACCAGTTCTACCGTACTGGAATAGGGGTAGCCATAGCCGACATCTCGCACGACGTAGAGGAAGCCTTCACTGCCGACGGCACCGCCAACATCTAGCTTGCCTTTGGCGTTTGGAGCCAGTTCTACGGCAGGGTTTTCTACATAGCCCCGCACGGTGCCGTCTATGCCTGCATCCACCATCACCACACCTAGTGGGCCGTTACCCCGCACCCGAATGTTGACCCGAGATTCGGCACGCTTCATACTAGAGGCGAGCAGCAGCGCCGATGTCATGGTGCGCCCCATGGCAGCAGTAGCCACGTAGGACAATTCATGCCGCTGCCGCGCTTCTTCGGTCAGGCGAGTGGTGATTGCGCCAACAACCCGAATCCCCCCATCTGCGGCTGTTGCCCGAATTAATTGATCCGCCATAACCTACATACTTCTTAATACTAATCATTCCATTCTATAGCGATTTCCCCCCACCCAAGGCACGGGTGAGGAGGGCACAAGTTTCCCTAGGAGAAATCTCGCAGGAATTGAAAGGATCAGCCTACCACGTAAGGATTTATGATCATCGTAGGGATTGATCAATCGTTAATCGGCCAGTTTTGAGGTGGCGGGTGTTGGGCTAGTGCTCGTCACGCGTTGCGGCTTGAGGCTTTACCGAGAATTTACTGAGCCTTGCTGTGAAATTCATCATTATCGGCTCACCCATCAAGATAATATTGTGGAAACTTCTAGGTACCTAGGTATCGTCAGATCCTGATGACCGCTAGCCATTTTCATCCTGCATGATGATCAAACATTCAATTCTTGCTAGAGGATGGGTAGCCTAGCCCCTTTTCCTCATACAAAACTATTCTG
>CASBQJ010000242.1 GCA_949127705.1 Synechococcales cyanobacterium PMM_0085 | reverse complement strand
TGGAGGCTTGCAGTTCTGCATTCAGCAGTGCCCGTCCATCCTGTGCTTCTGGGAAATGCTCGGTTCGACAAGTCAGAATCACCTTCGCTCCTGGCACCACTATCTTTGCTAGTTCCCAGAAGTTATTGATCATCTGCTGCTTATCGACTTTGGCGGCCATCTCATCAAAGCCGTCGAAAATTAGCAGCAGTTTGCCCATGCGGTTGAGTTGGTCAAATACCTCGCTGTTGAGGCGAATATTGTGCTGGGTGAAAAAGAACCCGGCCAATACGTTCTCTACGTTCAGCGCTTTGGCATAGTCGCGTAGCGTAATCACCAAGGGCAAACGCGGACGTTGGGTGCCCCGGTCTTTTGCGGCCTGATATCGCTGCAAGGCCACCCAAGCGTAGTGAAAGGCAAACCAGGTTTTGCCTGTGCCAAATTCGCCCAGAATTGAGATATGTTCTTTGGCGGAATCGTCTAGCCAGCGATCGCAATACCCATCAATCCAACCGTCTCGCTCGTCGTAGCGGCTGACTGTGATCCGCTGTTTGGTGACTGGATCTAACTCTTCTTTAGTGCAGGCGAGCGGCACATACTGAGTGGCCACGCCGCGCTGCCGAATTTCTGCCTCTAGCCATTCGATATAGCCGCTAAAGTCGGCATCCAGATCGACCAGTTCATCAAAGGTATAGCAGTCGAGATGCCTGTTTTCCGGCTTTTCCACCTCGTCTCGTGCCGCACGACTGATCCGCCGTGCGGTGACCAGCCAGCCTTCATCGGCTTTTTGGGTTTCGACAGATTGCCGCAGTGCCATCACATCCCGCAAACCCGCTTCGCCTTCAATCCCCCGCACGAGAATGCGATCGCACCGATTGCGCCGCACCGGAACGTTGATCATCCACTCAAAGTAATCGTCTTGCCAAACCTCATAGGTCTCAAATCGGTAGCCCAACGTTTCAAACCAGCCCCGCATTTGTTGAGCTAGGGCAAAGGCTCTGCATTGCTTGGCGGTATTGACTTCGGAGTCTGGAAGGGTTTGTAAATCTTGCTCAGCTAGCCGTGCCATTTCGGTGCGAATGCCTTCGAGCGTAGGCAGACGATTCAGGCGTTCTTGCAGGGTGCCAATCTGCCGATGCAGCGAGTCGAGCCGCTGATTGGTCAGCACTTCTGCTGGGGTGCGGGTGCGTTTGGCAATCTCAATAAAGATGGCAGCGAATTGATAAAACTCTCGGCGAGCACTCATGCCCAACGTTTGTAGCTCGTCGCCCAGCGTATGACTTGCCAGGAATTCTTCGCCTGCTTTGAACAGGATGGCTGGATTATTTTGATCGAGTGCTCTGCGAAAAATTTGCTGAATCTCAGGCTGGCGGAAAATTTCGAGCACGGGCTGCGGTTTACCAATCCCATATTCCACTAACGCGTACTGGTAGACCGCTGTGAAATCGGCAGGCGGATGATCTGGGTTGAGGTTCAACTGGTTTAGCAGCTTGATTACCAGCTCATGGCGCTGAATTTTGTCTTTGGCGATCGCGGCTCCAAACCCAAGAATCGTGCTAATTAATCCGCCTACCTCTATCACAGTAATGCTCCTGGCATTTAGGATGCTGCGTGCTACTTGCTACTTCATGGCAACATCCTAGCTCTTCCGGTAGGTCATGGTAGGTCATGGTAGGTCATATCAGTAGCCGTACTGCATCAGTAGCAGTACCGCCCGGTTGAATCTGGGGTGGTCTGGTTTTGGCCTCGGCGCACTGCGCCCAGCAGGGTAGAAACGACCACACATTGCTTCATCTGAGACGTTCGTTTCCCTTTCACGGTAAATCGCCCGAGTTGACCGTTAACTCTGCCAGCATAGTTGAACTGGACTCGGTAGACGCCGTTGGTTTGGGGCAGAGTAGTTTCGGCAACATCTAACTCGATGCCAGTTGCAAGATTTTCCCAGTCGGTTGAATCGGGTGATGCATCCACAGGGTGGGTGGCCACTTGCACCGTGCCGTTGACCTGCCGCAGGCTAGTTTGCCACGAGACTCTGAGCTGTTCGGCGCGGCTTTGAGCTAGCCGCATCGCCTGCACTACTTTGTCTTGAGAGGAGGTGAGACGACGCTGGTCGGCAATGGTTAGCCATGCTGGAGCGGCGATCGCCATCAAACTGCCGATAATGGCCAGCACCACAGCCATTTCTAATAGCGTAAATCCGGCAATATGGGATTTCTGGTGGCCTAATCCAAGCCGTTGCCCCCGACGTTGCCCCCAACGTTGCCATGAAACGGTGTGCGATCGCGTGTGAAACTGCATAGTGCCCCTGACCCTAAGATTCAGCCTATAATTCCCGGCGATCGCGGGGCGGTATCGACAAATTTAAGAAATTCTCTCAACAAACCTGGTGCCAAATTACCAATGCCCTGCATAATGTATTGGAATTGGTGTAAGGCTTTGGGGTAATAGTTTTTTATGCCTGAGTTAGTCGAGCGCCGGCCTGACGAAACCTTGCCTGAATCTGCAACCGTTTTGGGTCTGCCGATCCATTTAATGGACGATTATTTGGGCTGGCTAATCCAGCAGCTACAGCACCAGCAAGGGGTTCATGTCGTGACGCTGAATGCTGAAATGGCCATGCAAGGAGAGCGTAATTCGGTGTTGGCTGCCATTATCCAGCACGCAGAACTGGTCATTCCTGATGGAGCGGGGGTTGTGTTTTATTTAGGGCTGCGGGGTAAGCGCGTGCAGCGTTGCCCTGGAATTGAGCTGGCGGCGGCGCTGCTGGCTCAGTCGGCCACTGCCAACCCCAACGCGGAGTCGCAGAACTCTCCCTCTCCATACTCTGTCTTTTTCTATGGCGGGGCACCGGGTGTCTGCGAGGCGGCGGCGCAGGCATGGCAAGCTCGCGTGCCGGGGATCGCTATTGTGGGCACTCAAAACGGCTACCTGCCAGCTGAGGCGCAGCCTCAGTTTCAACAAATGCTGAAGACACTGCAACCCAATATTATTTTGGTTGGACTCGGTGTACCCCGGCAGGAGTTATGGATTGCCGAAAACCGTCACCTCTGCCCCCATGCCGTTTGGATTGGGGTCGGTGGCAGCTTCGATATTTGGGCGGGCACCAAAACCCGCGCGCCTAGCTGGTTACGAGATAACAACCTGGAATGGGTCTATCGGCTCTATCAAGAGCCATGGCGCTGGCGACGGATGCTGGTGTTGCCCCAGTTTGCTTGGAAGGCTGTAGTAACAAGAGTGTTGAATTAATAAGTGTTGAATTAATAAGTGTTGAATTAATATTTTATTTAAGTCAGCGCATTTATTTAAGTCAGCGCATCTACTGATTTTGATTCAAGCCGTTTTGGTTAAGAGCAGTGTATGACCTCAGTTCGCGATCGCCCTACTTCATCTGCCTCATCTACCCCGTCTGCTACCAGTTCTAGTCGGGCGAAAGGTACCACAGGCAACCCGCCTCAGAGCGACTCTAACTTTGCTGTGAAATTGCAGCAGGTTAATATGGTCTACCCCAACGGCAGTCGGGCGCTGATTGACGTAAATCTGCATGTGCAGCGGGGCAGTTTTTTGTTTGTGACTGGGCCGTCTGGGTCTGGCAAGTCTACGTTACTAAAGCTGCTCTATGGTGCAGAGCGCCCCACTCAGGGCGATGTAATTGTCAATGATCTCGATTTGGCTACCTTGCGGGGCGATCGCCTCTCCATGCTGCGGCGGCGGATTGGCATCGTGTTTCAAGACTACAAGCTAATTCCCAAGCGCACAGTGTCTGAGAATGTCGCGTTTGTGCTGTGGGCGCAGGGGTTCAACCGCAAAGAGATTCACCGTCGCCTGCTGCCAACGCTCAAAATGGTCGGACTGCACGATAAGGCCGATCGGTTCCCCGACGAACTGTCGGGCGGCGAGCAGCAGCGGGTCAGCATTGCGCGGGCGATCGTTAGCACGCCTCCCATTTTGTTAGCAGACGAACCCACAGGCAATCTAGATGCGGACAACTCCTGGCAGGTGATCAAAATCCTGAAGAAGCTGAATACTGTCGGCATTACCGTCATCGTCACCACGCATGACGATCGCCTGGTGCGGATGTCAAACCATCCAGTCGTCGAATTACGTAACGGGCGACTATTCAAGGTGCCTAGTTAGGCAAGAGACAAAAAACCTCCGGCATTTTGCTGGAGGTTTAATTTAGCTTTCTCGTGGGAAGCCCCGCGATCTATCCGCTTCGGATGAGCGTCGGGATGAGAGCAGGGCAAGTCCGAAACCTCTGCTGACCTATGCCGAAGGCGAGGGAGGTAGGGAGTTGAGGCATTGCCACACTAGACTTGGCATCCATCCAAAACTTCACTTTAAGTACTTATCGCAGTTACCAAAGCGCGTTAAAGTAAAGGAATGTTGAAAGCAGTCAAGGTCAGAATTTATCCGACAGATTCGCAGCAATCTCATCTAGCTCAAGCTTTTGGGAATGTTCGCTGGGTTTGGAATCAGTCTCTTGCGGTCATGTCATTGACCTACAAAGAGACGGGTAAGGGTTTGTCTGCTTACGACATGAAAAAGTTAATCCCGGTCTGGAAGGTTGAGAATGAATGGCTCAAAGAATGCTACTCCCAATGCCTTCAACAATCAGTATTGAATCTGTCTCAGGCGTTCATCAACTTTTTTGATGGTCGTACTGGATATCCCACATTCAAGAATCGCCACGGCAGGCAGTCAATTCACTATCCTCAGAATGTCAAGGTTTTGAGCGATAAAGAAATCAAGTTCCCAGGGAAACTTGGAACTGTTGCCTCTAAGGTGCATCGTGAGCTTGTTGGAACCCTCAGGACAGTCACACTGTCGAGAATGACCGATGGGCGCTACTACGCTTCCTTGTTAATGGAGGATGGCATTGAAAAGCCTGAAGCCAGTAGCGAAGGTAAAGCGATTGGGATTGATTTGGGACTGACAGATTTTGCTGTTACTTCAGACGGTTCAAAATATCAGAATCCCAGGCATCTTAAAAAGCATGAGCGCAACCTGAAGCGGAAGCAGCGCAAGCTATCGCGCAAGAAGGACAAGACGACTAGCAACCGTCGCAAAGCGAAAAAAGCGCTGGCGCGTGTGCATTCTAAAATCTCTAGAGTGAGAGAAGATTACCTTCACAAGCTATCCCGCAAGATAGTCAACGAGAACCAAGTTGTAGTGATGGAACATCTGGCAGTCAAGAACATGGTGCAGAACCACACCCTCGCAAAAGCAATTAGCGATGTGGGTTGGGGAACGTTCTGCACCATGCTCAAATACAAGGCAGAGCAAGAAGGCAAGATTTACCTGGAAGTAGGCAGGTTCTTCCCTTCATCGCATCTTTGCTCCAATACATTACTGCGCGTGCCAAAAATGGATCTGTCGATCCGGATGTTTGACTGCCCTCACTGCGGGCAGCGACACGATAGGGACACTAATGCGGCGATCAATATCAGGAATGAAGGCTTGCGGATATTGTCGTTGGGAACCAGCGATACTGCCCTTGGAGGGAGTGTAAGACCAAAGCGGTATGGGCGTAAGTCTACTACCGTGGCGGCAACTCCCGATGAATTGGGAAGCCCGTGCTCTATTGCGTAGCAATGAGCGGCGGGTAGTTCACTCCATAGGAAGAGCTAGTGGGCAAGTCCTGTGGCAAAGCGTCAAATCACTTCTCGCCCAAGACGAGCCGACAATAAACCTGCTGTGCTTGGTCATCCCGAATCCAGCGCGAGTAGATCCGGGTATGCACTTGCGCCGAGTGTCCCGCCATTTGAGCCGCAACCGCAACCGGGATACCGTATACCACGCTGGCTCTAACGCACCACGCGTGGCGCAAATCATAGGCATCCCACGGCAACCCCATGCGCCGAAAGGATTGCCCGACCCGCTGCCCGTACTCTCGATTGGAGCGGCCTGTAACCTTGGGCAGTTCCACTGGTCTGTTGACGATCCAATCGTTGGCCCATTG
>CASBQJ010000241.1 GCA_949127705.1 Synechococcales cyanobacterium PMM_0085 | reverse complement strand
GTAATCAGCGTTAGTCGTACGCCCGGAATCGGGTTCATGCCAAACTGGCGGAGGGCGATCGCATGACTATGGCCACCGCCAACTAGCACAAGATCTTGGGTAATCGCAGAAATAGGGCGCATAGAGACCGATAAAAGTAGATAGGATGAGATGTTGCTGTCTGACTTGAAGGAACCCCACTCTGCCATGCTAACCACTACGCCAACTACCACGCCGACGGGTGACCTGCCATTTGGGGGGCCATTTTTGGGAGATGAGGTTGCCGCTGAGTATGCTGCTGCCCGTGTGGTGATTTTGCCGATTCCCTATGAGGCAACGACGACATATCGCAAAGGCTGCGAGAACGGCCCTGCTGCCATTTTAGACGCCTCCCACCAAGTGGAATATTACGACGAAGAACTCGATCGCGAACTGTGGCCTGTGGGCATTTATACTCATCCGGCGATCGCCAACACGATCGACGGCTCTGTTTCGGCTGAAGCAATGCTGCAAGTCACCCAAGATACCGTGGCGCAGTTAATTGCCGATGGCAAATTTGTGATTGGCCTCGGCGGCGAGCACAGCATTACCACCGGACTGGTTGCGGCCTACCACCAGGCCAACCCCACCGAACCGTTTACCGTGGTGCAAATTGACGCCCACGGCGACCTGCGTCATGAATACGAAGGTTCAATCCACAACCACGCCTGCATCATGCGCCGCGTGGTCGATATGGGCTTACCCACCGTGCAAATCGGCATCCGCAGCATTTGTCAAGAAGAAGCCGATTTGATTAAAGAAAAGAACCTAACCGTGTTCCGTGCCCGCGAAATGGCCATGCAGCCCGACTGGATTGAACGCGCTGTTGCTGCCATTTCAACCCAAAAAGTCTTCTTCACCATCGACCTCGACGGCATTGACCCCACCCTCATCCCCGGCGTTGGCACCCCCGAACCCGGCGGTCTCAACTGGTACGCCTTCCTGACGTTCCTCAAACAGGTGTTTGAATCCCATGAGGTCATTGGCTGCGATGTAATGGAACTAGCCCCGATCGCCGATTCTGTGGTTTCAGAATTCACCGCCGCAAAATTGGTCTATAAATTAATTGGATATCAGGCGATCGCCCAAAACTGGTAGTGCCAACGGTCAATCAATCAGCCACGCATTGGACTTATCCCTCCGCCCTATGGAAAAACCTAGCACCCGCATTGGCAGCTATGCTCCAGACTTTGAACTCCCTGGCACAGACGGCGATGTGCATCACCTCGCTCAATACCTGAGGCAGTTCAAGGCAATCGGCGTTGTATTTATGTGCAACCACTGCCCCTACGTCCGCATGTACATCGACCGCCTGAAGCAGATTCAGCAGGAGTTCCAGTCGCAGAGTGTCACCCTAATTGGCATTAATTCCAACGACGAAAAGAGCTATCCCGCAGACAGCTTCGAGCACATGAAACAATTCGCTACCGAGTATCAGCTCAACTTTCCTTACCTGCGCGACGTCACCCAAGATGTAGCCGAAGCCTTTGGCGCAGAGCGGACACCAGAAGTATTTTTGTTAGATCAATCAGGCGTCTTACGCTACAGTGGCTCGGTAGACGACAATGCCCAAAACCCCGCAGCCGTCACTTCAACCTATTTGAAGCAGGCGATCGCCCACCTCCTGGCAGGTTCTCCAATCGCCGCCGCCACCACCAGCCCCATCGGCTGTTCCCTCAAATGGCGGCAGAACTAATCTCAGGCAATTCTAAGGCAACGAGAGAGACCATCAGGGAAGTTCTGAAATGCCGGGTCAAGCGTGCAGGGGCTGAAGGATTGAGTCAATGATTATTTCACACAAATATAAGTTTATTTTTATCAAAACCCGCAAAACAGCGGGCACGAGTATTGAAGTATTCCTATCTCAGCACTGCGCCGATGGCGATATTACAACGCCCATCTATCCCCACGTTGAACCCCACGTGGCTAGAAACTATCAAGGACTATGGAACCCTCTACCGGAGATGGTTTATCGCAAAGGGTGGAATGTTAACAAAACAATTAGTGATGTTTTAAAGCGGCGTAAATTTTTCAATCATATGCCAGCAAAAGTCGTTCAAGCTAGAGTGTCTAACGAAATCTGGCGCAACTATTACAAATTTTGCGTAGAACGCAACCCTTGGGATAAAACCCTGTCTCATTACTACACGGTTAACGTTCGCACTAAGCAAGATCTGTCACTGGATGACTATTTTCAAAAGCGATCTTTCTGTGTTGATCATTCTAAGTATCTCGATGAGCAAGGTAATTGCATGGTGGATCGAGTCATTCGATATGAATCGCTAAACCAGGAGTTGGGTGAGGTCTTTAATCAATTGGATATCCCGTTTGATGGGTCGCTAGGAGTATACGCCAAGGGCAAATATCGAACAGACAAAAGCCCATACCAAGAGGTTTTTTCGACTAGTCAAAAAGAGATGATTGAGAAAGCATTTGCCAAGGAAATTGCGTTGTATGGCTATAGCTATGGTAATTCTCAATCCTAAACTAGGCGCGACCAATATTAATCCTGATGCCATTGCCTTGAAGCGAGGGCGATCGCGGGGGTTAGTGTCCTGATGTGTCAGTAGATGTGCTAGTAAAAGGTGCGATCGCGCCGTGTTCTCTGGGGCTTCTAGTCCGAATTAGAAGTCGCTTGAATTTGCTTAACTCGCTCCAACAATCCAGGAATTGCCAACAGCTCTTGAACTGTCGCCTCGCCTCCAGCATCGGCTAAATAAGCCGCAAAATCAGCAAGTGCCTGCAATTGCTCTGGCGATAGTTGTTGAAGTGCCTCATTCAGCTGACGCTGTAATTCAGTCGCAGATAGCTCCTCTACCGACCCGCTATCATCCATTGCAGAGCTGTCCTCAGTATTCATTGCTTCGTAATGTCTAAGATTTGATCTCTATTGTAAAGCAGCCGATTAATGTGGCAACGATCGCACAATCCTGAGAAGTTGGGGGGCGATCGCACGCTGCTGAGAATTGGGAAAATATTTGAACTCATGGTTGATCAGGCGTCGTGTTCTTTGTCTGTGCAGTCTTATCTTTGGTATTGGCCAAGGAAATATTACACAATTTATTCTTCTTTTGGCAAGAGAGGAGTAATATATGCCAAGAGTTCAGGAATATTGGTTTTAAGAACTTCCCAAATTAAATCTAACTTAACTTCAGCATAATTATGAACTAATCGATCACGCATGCCTGCAATTTTTCTCCATTCAACTCTTGAGTGCTGATTACGAAACTCGGTTGAGAGCCGTTTAACAACTTCGCCAATAATTGTAATTTCGTATGAAATTGCAAGCTGTGTTCTTTCGTCACTCTCAAACTCTGCTTCACTCATGTTATGAGTTAATCGGAGAATAGTTTGACAGAGCTTGGCGATATCAAGTAGATAAGATTCGTCCTGATTCATAGATATTCTGTGCAGTATTTAAAATATTTTTACGGCGAATCCAGTTATCACTATCGATAATGGAGCGCTTTTCGATCAAGTCAACTTTACGTCCAAACATATCTTCTAGTTGATATGCGATTCCAACCAAGTCCATCAGGCTAATGCAAGTTTTAGAATTAGGATCAAAAACAACCAATAGATCAATATCGCTATCGGAGCGAAAGTCATCGCGCAAAATAGAGCCAAAGACGAAAAGCTCAAGGATACAATATTGGTTACAGAAAGCTGTTAATTGCTCTGGCACCACATTAAGTCGAGCGTAAATTTGTTGCTTGTCTGTCATTTAGTTCATCCCTGGCAACTTAATGTTGGATACGGATGCGATCGCCAATAGACTCGCTATGCGCTAGAACTAGCTCTAGCTTAACCTCAGCCACCCAAAATCCTGGAGGAGCGATCAGCACATTGTTGAGGATTTGAGGCGATTTCCCAATCGGAAGTCTACGCCAACGCATGGTGCTGAGAACTTGGGGAGCGATCGCGTTACAGGCTCAATCCCCTTGCCTGCACTGCACCGAAGTGAAAAGGCTATATCCATTCAGCAATCCACACGCAAAAAGGTGCGCCCCGTCAGGGAGGCGCACCTTCTTTAATAACCCTAAATTTCTTCTAGCCCCAATTTTATGAACTGGTCTGACGGTTCACTGGGCCGTGTGCAAACATATCGGGTCAGGTCAGTGCCTTCAGTAAAAACACCGCAGCCGCGCAAGTG
>CASBQJ010000240.1 GCA_949127705.1 Synechococcales cyanobacterium PMM_0085 | reverse complement strand
TAAATCTGCTTGTAGAGCCTGATGCAGGTAACGGGATTCCAGCCGATGCCCCCGAGATTGATTGGGATGTTGTGGCTCAAGGGGCGATCGCCGCATTTGAGCGTCTACATAGTACCCAACGGCTAACGCTCTCCACAACGTCTCAAACCCAACCCGCTCCTAGCCAGAAATTAAAGCTAGCCTACATTTCGCCGCTCCCCCCAGAAAAAAGTGGCATTGCCGACTACAGCGCCGAATTACTGCCAGAACTTGCCCGGTATTACGATATCGACGTAATCGTAGCTCAGGAAACTATTGCTGATGATTGGATCAATGTCAATTGCCCTGTGCGGCAGGTTGACTGGTTTAAAGCCCATGCCCATCGGTATGATCGGGTGCTCTACCACTTTGGCAACTCACCTTACCACCAGCACATGTTTAGCTTGCTGGCGCAGATTCCCGGCATCTTAGTGCTACACGACTTTTACTTAGGTCATATTGTCGCAGGGATGGATCTAAAAGGGCTAAACCCTCAGGGCTGGACTCGTGAGTTGCATCATGCCCACGGCTATGCAGCGGTACATGAGCGCTTTCATACGCAGAATATTGGTGATATAGCATTCAAATATCCGTGTAATTTAAGCGTATTGCAACAGGCGATCGGTGTGATAGCTCACTCAAACTATGCCCGTCATCTTGCGGAGCAATGGTATGGCAAGAGTTGGCCTCAGAATTGGGGAATCTTGCCCATGTTGCGAGTTCCCGCAGTTTCCAACAACAAGATTGCTGCCCGTCAAGCCCTGGGGCTATCAGACGAGACATTTATAATTTGTAGTTTTGGCATGTTGGGTGCCATCAAGCAAAACCATCGCCTGTTAGATGCTTGGTTGGCTTCGACTCTGACACAGGATCAGCATTGCCTTTTGCTATTTGTAGGAGAAGACATCAAGGATTCCTATAGTAGCCAGGTGGTTGAAACTATAGACGGCAGCAGCTCATCGGCTCAAATTCGCATCACCGGATGGACAGATCCAGCCACCTTCCGTCATTATCTGGCGGCGGCTGATGTAGCCGTGCAGCTTCGTTCTAGCTCTCGCGGTGAAACCTCCGCCGCCGCACTCGACTGCATGAACTACGGGCTACCCACCATCGTCAATGCCTGTGGCTCAATGGCCGAACTACCGCTTGATGCCGTTTGGATGCTGCCCGAAGAGTTTGCCGACGCCGAGTTGACTCAGGCGATCGAAGTGCTGTGGAAAAACCCAGAAAAGCGTCAGGCTTTAGGGAAGCAAGCGCAGCAGTTGATTCATACAAAACATGCCCCGCGCGATTGTGCCGATCCGTACGCTACGTTCATTGAGACATGCTACCAAACGGCCAAAACCTCCTCGTACGGGTTGACTCAACGCATCGCTACTTTAGAAAATGCCCCCAAAGACAATGCCTCGTGGCTAAGCGTTGCTGGGTCAATCGCTCAATCTCTTCCGCCTCAACAGGCAACACGGCAGTTGCTTATAGATGTTTCGGCAATTTGTCGAACAGATCTAAAAACAGGAATTCAACGAGTCGTGCGATCGCTCCTACTAGAATTGTTACACCATCCACCAGAGGGATACCGCATAGAACCCGTTTATTTTACGCAAGAATCAGGCCGTTGGCAGTGTCGCTACGCCCGACAATACATGCTCAAATTACTCGACTGTCCAGAACAGCTTCTGTCAGACGAGGTGATTGAATCCCATACTGGAGACGTTTTCTTCGGTGCAGATCTATCAGGAGCTTATGTTGTCGAAGCAGAAAAAGCAGGACTTTTTGCATGCCTCCGCAACAGCGGCGTAGAGATATATTTTGCAGTTTACGACTTGCTGCCCATTCTGCAACCCCATGTATTCCCTCCCGCAGCCAATCAAAACCATTTAGCGTGGTTACACACAATTTCTCGTGTAGCAAACGGTAGTGTATGTATCTCTCGTGCCGTTGCTAATGAATTGGCGACTTGGCTAAACATCAATCGAGCTGACTGCCCCAGACCCTTTAAGATTGGATGGTTTCACCTTGGTGCCGATATTGAGTCTTCTGCTCCTACTAATGGTTTACCCAATGATGCTGAACTAATCCTCAGCACTTTATCGAGACAACCCAGTTTTCTGATGGTAGGCACGATCGAACCCCGTAAAGGCCACAGTCAAACCTTGTCTGCATTTGAGCAACTTTGGGCACAAGAAACAAACGTTAACCTGGTCATTGTAGGCAAACAAGGCTGGATGGTGGATACCTTAATCGAACAGTTAAGTCATCACCCAGAATTGGGCAAGCAGCTAATCTGGCTAGAGGGTATTAGTGATGAATATTTAGACAAAGTTTATGCCGCTTGCACCTGTCTGATACTGGCCTCAGAAGGCGAAGGGTTTGGGCTACCGCTGATTGAAGCAGCCCAAAGAAACTTGCCAATTATCGCTCGTGACATTGCAGTGTTCCGCGAAGTAGCAGCAGAGCACGCCTTCTATTTCAAGGGACTTGAGTCAGAACAATTAGCTATCGCCATTCAACGATGGTTAACATTATATGAAAATGAGGCTCATCCATTGGCCGATGCAATGCCCTGGCAAACTTGGAAGCAGAGCGCAGAAAAACTCCTGGTCACAATTCTGCAAGATGAATGGCTGCATATTATTGAGCCAGCAGAGTCTTTGCATCTCTGATGCCGCTTAAATTTTTGTCCGCGTAACTACAACGTTGGGTTACCTTCAGCCTTAAGAAGAATATGCTCTTCTGCAATATATTTCCCGCTTCTAGAGCCGTGTAACTTATTTAACTCTTCTGCCAATCGCGCTATGTATTCTACTTCCGCAGTGTCAAAACGGCTTGAAAAACATCCCTTGTTTAAGGGTCTATCCCATACTCTTATAGTCTTCTTTGGGTTCTCTGCACTATATACAGTTTTCTTTTCTCCAATTTTGTTCTCAGAGAAACTTTTGGCACCAGGAGATGGCATTGTCTATTACATTCCGGCCTTATACTCGGCGAAGACATTGTGGACAGATTTACTTTTTGCAGGCTATCCCATAGCAGCCGATCCGCAAAATCAAACTTGGTATCCGTTATCATTTTTGTTTAATTCCAGCACTCAACTGTGGAATGCCTATGTTGTCATTGCCTATGTGCTAGCCGCTAGCTTTTCC
>CASBQJ010000239.1 GCA_949127705.1 Synechococcales cyanobacterium PMM_0085 | reverse complement strand
GTTTTCACCATGCAGTCGGGGTTCATGCCCATTTGCCGCCCTAGGTCTAACCCATTTTCGCCAATGCAAAAGACGAGGCAGCGGTGCCGGGTTGCCTTTTGCTGCAATTCGGCGCGAAACGCTTCTAGCTGTCCCGGTGCGCTGAGGGGATGCGAAATCCCAGAGGTACCCAACAGCGACAGCCCCTCGACCACGCCAAACGCGGCGTTGGAGGTGCGCGTTGCCAGCGATCGCCCCTCTGGCAAAATCAGCGTGACGCGAATGGTTTCGTCTGGCTTTAGCAGCGGGGTCAGATTTGCCTGTAGCAATCGGCGGGCGTAAGCATAAATGGCAGGCTGGTGCTCTGCCGCTGTTTGGCGACCGATGCCTTCCCCGCCCAGGATGGCGATCGCCTCTACTTGCTCTGGTGCGCCGCTTTCTACCACCGCCCAAATCGGCGTATCTCGGGTCAGGTCTAGGTTGTCGCCCGGATCGCTGCGGGTGATGGCTAGCGCAGAGGTGGAACTAAGGCAGGCCACTTGCTCAATCGGAATCTCTGCGGTGGCGGCAGGTTCCACCAGGTTGAGGGTAACGGAGGTGAGGGGGAGGCGATCGCCACCCAACGGGTCCCCGTGGAGGACATGCAGTGCTGCCACCGCACTGGCACAGGCAAACACGGGCAGGGTGTAGCCTGCCCGTGGCGCGGAATTTTTGGGAATGGCCTGGATCAAAATGTCCCGTCTAGGGCTGGAATGCAGCGCTCACACAGCAGCGGATGGTCTGCCGACTCGCCCACATGGGTGGAATAGTTCCAGCAGCGATCGCACTTCTGCCCGTCGGCATCGACCACGCCAACGCCAAGGCTGTCGGTTTGGCTGTGGTACTTGAGTTCTGCCAGACCAGCGGGGGTATCTAGCAATTCGACCTGGGAGGTGAGGAACAGGTAGCGCAACTCATCGACCCCGTTGCGGCTGAGGGTATTGGCTGGGTTGAGACCGACGAGGTGCTGGCGTAGCTCAGGATCGGCAATGTAGAGTAGCACTTTGGCTTCTAGTGAGGAGCCGATCGCCTTGTCATTACGAGCCTGCTCTAGCACCTTGTTGACGTCGGTGCGGATGTCGCGCAGGGTTTCCCAGGCGGCGGCTAGCGCTGGATCGTTCCAGCCATCGTCTAATTTCACCCAGCCCGACTCAAACACCGACTGATAGCCCGTGCTATAAGGCAAAGACTGCCAGATGTCTTCGGCTAGGTGCGACAGCACCGGGGCGATCGCACGCGACAGGTTTGTCAGGGCGATCGCCAACACCGTTTGGCAACTGCGGCGACGGGGCGAATCAACGGCGCTGATATACAGCCGATCTTTAGCGCTATCCAGGTAGAAATTGGACAGGTCAACCACGCAGAAATTTTGCACCATTTGGAAGAAGCGGAAAAACTCGTAGGTTTCAAACGCGGCGGTGACTTCGGCAAACACCTCCGTCATTCGGTGCAGCATGTAGCGATCGAGATCGGGGAGCTGGTCATAGGGGACAGCATGAACCGCCGGGTCAAAGTCATGCAGGTTGCCCAACAAAAACCGCGCCGTATTGCGGATTTTGCGGTAGACGTCGGCCATCTGCTTCAAGATGGTTTTGCCCAGGGGCACATCGGAGGTGTAGTCTACCGACGACACCCACAGCCGCAGCACATCGGCTCCATAGGGCGGCTCCTCTTTCTGGTTTTTGCCGCCGTTGATCACGATCGCCGGATCGACCACATTGCCCACCGATTTACTCATCTTGCGCCCCTGCTCATCTAGGGCAAAGCCGTGGGTTAGCACCGTTTTATAGGGCGCATGGCCATGTACCGCCACGCTGGTTAGCAAGCTGGACTGGAACCAGCCCCGGTGCTGGTCAGACCCTTCCAGGTACAGTTCAGCCGGGTAGTGCAATTCGGGGCGCTGCTCGGCCACGGCTGCCCAGGAAGAGCCAGAGTCAAACCAGACGTCCATCGTGTCGGTGCCTTTGCGGTAGCTGCGCCCGTTGCTGCGGTACGGTTCGGGCAGCAGGTCGGCGATCGGCAGTTCCCACCAGGCATCTGAGCCTTTGTCAGCAAAGATTTGCTGCACATGGGCGATGGTTTCGGCAGTGAGCAACGGCTCGTGGGTGGCTTCATCGTAAAACACGGGGATCGGCACCCCCCAGTTGCGCTGCCGCGAAATACACCAGTCGGAGCGATCGCTGACCATGGCCGTAATCCGGTTCTCACCCTGCGGCGGAATCCAGGTGACTTCTTGAATGGCGCGCAATGCCTCTTCGCGGAAGCCCTCCACCGAGGCAAACCACTGCTCCGTTGCCCGAAAAATCGTCGGCTTTTTGGTGCGCCAGTCGTAGGGATAGCGGTGCGGGTAGTTCTCTTGCTTCAGCAGCGATCCCGCCTCGATCATCGCCTTGATCACCGCCGCATTGGCATCGCCCAGCACATTTAGCCCCACAAACGGCCCTGCCTCTGCCGTAAAATCGCCCGCTTCATCCACCGGGCACAGCACGGGCAATCCGTAGCGCTGCCCCACATTAAAGTCATCCACCCCATGCCCCGGCGCAGTATGGACTAGCCCCGTCCCCGACTCAGTCGTGACATAGTCGCCGCCAATCACAATCGGGCTTTCGCGCTCAAACAGCGGATGGCGATAGGTAGAAAACTCTAGCGCCTGACCCGAAATTTCGGCCTGCACGCTCAGCGGGATGCCAAATACCTGAGACAGCCGCTCGGCTAACTCCTTGGCCACCAGCAGGTAGGTAAACGGTACACCCAGCTCATCTTTGAGCTTGCTATCTTCTAGCTTCACCACCGCATAGGTCAACGCCGGGTTCACCGCCACTGCCAGGTTGGCCGGGATCGTCCAGGGCGTCGTCGTCCAGATTGCCACACCCAGTTCTGATAAGTACGGCTCCAGGGCACTGGCAGACTCGGCCAACCTCACCATTTGGAAGGCGGCGTAGATGCTGCGCGACACATGCCCATCGGGATATTCCAGCTCGGCCTCGGCCAGCGCCGTCCTGGAACTGGGACTCCAGTGCACCGACTTGAGTCCTCGATAGATATAGCCCTTCAGCACCATTTGGCCAAACACGCCGATTTGCGCGGCTTCATAGTCGGGCGTCAGCGTCAGGTAGGGGTGCTGCCAATCACCCCAGACACCGTAGCGCATAAAGCTACTGCACTGCTGCTGCTGTTGCTCAATTGCCCAAACTTTGGCGCGCTGCCGTAGCTCAATTGGCGTTAGGTTGCGCCGCTCTTCTGGCTTCATGGCCTGTAGCACCTTCAGCTCAATCGGCAGGCCGTGGCAGTCCCAACCGGGTACATAGCGCACCTTGCGCCCCTGCAACAGTTGATACTTGTTGATCGTATCTTTGAGAATTTTGTTCATGGCATGGCCAATGTGCAGCGGGCCGTTGGCGTAGGGAGGCCCGTCATGTAGCACAAATAGGTCGCCAGGATTGGTTTGCGACAGGGTTTCGTAAATTTGGCGATCGGCCCACAGCTGCTGAATTTCTGGCTCGCGCTTGGGGGCATTTGCCCGCATATCGAAGCTGGTTTTGGGGAGATTGACGGTGTCTTTGTAGCTTCCGGGTTCTGTCGCAGTCACAGCTCTTGCTCTAAAAGGTACGGGAGTTATTTAAGGATTGTATCGAATCATGCTCAGTTAAGGGGGGGTGAGTGCCAGTGGGAGCGTTCTTTGGGTTCACCTGATTTGTACGGATTTGCCGCAATTGCGCCGATCAGTAAGATAGGCAAGCTGGACGAGAACTGAACTATGCCGTCAAAAGTCAAGAATTTTGTTGGCCGATCTCACCTGCGTCAGGCACCGTTAGAGTCGCCGCTAACCCAGTCACAGCGGGATTGGCCGCATCGCGCGTTCGGCTTTGCCGTCTCGCAGAGAATCGCCCCCATCCGCTCAACTCGGTCTGCGTCCGCAAGTCGGGCGACGGCTCAGAGCAGCAGCAGCCTCAAACCGAGTCAAACCCTCAAAGGCTCCCTGACCGCTACCGATCGCCGCAATCCTCAGCGCAGCGGGCGATACTCTGACGATTTTGCCTTGAAAGGGTTGAAAACAGGGCAGCGGGTTGAAATTAACCTGGGTTCGCGAAAGTTTGATGCGTATCTGGAATTGCTCAATCCTCGCACCGGGCGATCGCTGCTCTATGGCGACCAGACTAGCACGCAAAGCAATAATGCCCGTCTGGTGTTTACCGTTAAAGCTGGAGCTAAATACACCGTGCGGGTTAGCAGCTACGAGCGGGGGGAGAAGGGCAACTATAGGCTGCATAGC
>CASBQJ010000238.1 GCA_949127705.1 Synechococcales cyanobacterium PMM_0085 | reverse complement strand
GGTTTGCCACCCACCCCCATTGCCGCCCCTGGGCTAGCTAGCCTAGAGGCAGCTCTCAACCCCGCCGATACGCCCTATCTTTTTTTCATGGCTCGATACGACGGCACCCACATTTTTAGTCGTACCCTGGCCGAACATGAAGGCGCTAAGGTTGCTGTAGACGAGGACTTGGCCTCCAAGAACCAAGCCCCGGGTGCAGCTCCAAAATCAGCCCAGTAGAGGCTGATACTCATTACTGCTAAGTCAATTGAGATCATTCATATAGATAGGTTAGATAGGTATTGCTTTATGTCGTGGGGGAAACTTTTACAGCCAGATATTGTTTTGGGAGGATGCATTCTGCATCTAACGCCGGAGATATTACATCAAAACAACCTCAAAGGGATGATATTGGATGTAGACGAGACGTTAGTACCGATGAATGTGGCCCAAGCCTCTGATGAACTGCACGATTGGGTGGAGAGCTTCAAACCCACCCTCTCTATTTGGCTAGTCAGCAATAATCTGAGTCGGACTCGAATTAGCGGTATTGCTAAAGCCCTAGATTTGCCCTATCTCCTAGGGGCACGCAAACCCTCTCGCCGCAAACTCAGGCAAGCCGCAGAGGCAATGCAAATTCCGATTGAGCAAGTGGCCATGGTGGGCGATCGCCTCTTTACCGACGTTCTTGCCGGGAACCGCTTAGGGATGTTTACCATTTTGGTAGAACCGATGGTTAACCCGGCCGAGGCCACTCGCCGCTACCCGGTTCATACCCTGGAAGTTTGGATATCACAGGCACTTGGAGCGACGCTGCCGCCCAAGCCATAAACAAAGCGTTACATTGCGCAACAGATTTGCATCCCAGTAAATATAAAGAAACCATTGCGAAACAAATAAATATTCGGTTTTCCTGACATGATGCTAATAACTCAAATGGGGTCACCCCAGACAAAGACCCTAGCCGATAAATCCCTCGAACTATTCAAAGAGCGTCAGGTCTTCTTCGTAAGTCTTGGCGCTCTTTGACGTAGAAACTCTTCTCCTGCTCATGACTCAAACTGTCGTCATCAAAATTGGCACGTCTAGCCTAACCCAGCCCGATACAGGCTATCTTGCCCTATCTACCATTGCCAAGCTGGTAGAAGTGCTCAGCCGCCTGCGGCAACAGGGTCATCAGGTAATTTTAGTATCGTCTGGAGCGGTGGGCGTCGGGTGTGCTCGATTGGGGTTGAAAGAACGGCCACGCACCATTGCCCTGAAGCAAGCGGTTGCAGCAGTGGGTCAAGGGCGGCTCATGCGGGTCTACGATGACTTTTTTACCTCTTTAGAGCAGCCAATTGCACAGGTTCTGTTAACCCGTAGCGACTTAGTTCAGCGGAGCCGCTATGTCAACGCCTACCGCACCTTTCGTCAGCTGCTCAAGCTCGGCGTCATTCCGATTGTCAATGAAAATGATACCTTGGCTGTAGAAGAGCTGAAGTTTGGCGACAATGACACCCTATCGGCCATGGTGGCCAGCTTGGTTGAAGCAGACTGGCTGTTCTTGTTAACAGACGTAGATCGGCTATATTCGGCAGATCCGCGATCGCATCCAGAGGCAGAACCCATTAGTTTGGTAGATGATATTGCCGAGCTGCAAAGCACGGTTGAAGTAGGCGATCGCGGCAGTAGCTGGGGCACTGGTGGCATGGTGACCAAAATCTCGGCCGCGAAGATTGCCACAGCCTCAGGGGTCAGAACTGTGATTACCGAAGGGCGATCGCCAGACAATATCGAAAAGATTCTGCAAGGCGAACCGCTCGGTACCCAGTTTGAGCCAGAATCTCAGCCGTTCAATGCCCGCAAACGCTGGATTGCGAATGGGCTAGTTCCTGCCGGAAAACTATACCTGGATCGAGGTGCCGTCACCGCGATTTGTCAAGCCGGAAAATCATTATTAGCGGCTGGCATCGTCGAAGTCGAAGGCGAATTCCAAAGCCAAGATGCGGTGCAGTTGTGTGACCCGCTGGGGCAAGAAATTGCCCGAGGCATCGTCAACTATAGCCACATCGAATTGCAGCAAATTCGCGGCAGGCATTCCGAAGATATCGCCACTATCTTGGGGTATGTCGGGGTCGAGACGGTAGTCCATCGAGATAACTTAGTCTTAAGCACCTAGATTCTACGCTTATATTAATTGGGAATTTTCGTATAGATGGAACTCTCCTGCGCCAAACCGATCAAATTTCTGCAACAGCCCACCTCTAGCGCCTGGGTAGAGCAGGCGATCGCCCACCTCGACACGATTTTGCTTGATCACTCTCATTGCGAGCGCAAAGCAGCGGGTGTAGCGCTCAATTTGATGTTCCGCTATCCGGCCAACGCCAAGCTAGTGCGGACACTGACGGCGATCGCCCAAGAAGAACTAGAGCACTTTGAACAGGTTAACCAGTGGCTCGATCGCCGCCATATTCCCCTCGCGCCGCTCTCCTCTCCGCCCTATGCCGCCGGACTCAAAGCCCAAATTCGCTCCCAAGAACCCCATCGATTGCTTGACTCCCTGCTAATTTCTGCCCTGATTGAAGCCCGCAGCCACGAACGCTTAGGACTCCTGGCCGACCATTGCCCCGACCCAGCCCTGGCTCAATTTTATCGCGGCTTAATGGCATCCGAAGCCCGCCACTATGGCCTGTACTGGACGCTAGCTACAACCTACTGCGATCGCGATACTGTCACCAACCGCCTAGAAGAACTGGCCACAGTCGAAAGTCAATTGCTCTCAACGTTGCATCCTGAAGCAAGAATTCATAGTTAAGTGATGGATTAGAGTTTGAAATCTAGTGATCGAACTTGAGCGATGAAAACTACATACCGCAACTTTTTGATTCGTGATTGGCAACCCCGCGATCGCACCTTAGCCGCTGAACTAATCCAGAGTGTCTTAACAGAATACGGTTTGACCGCTGAACCTGCCGCCGCCGATCGCGATGTCCTCCAAGTTGAGGACGCGTATTGGCGGACAGGTGGAGAATTTTGGGTCGTTGAGCGGCAAGGTCGTCTCGTCGGTACGGCTGCATTTTATCCGGTTTCTCGCGGCCAGCAGGCTGTAGAAATCCGAAAAATGTATCTGTTGCCTGAAAGTCGAGGCCAGGGTTTAGGTACATTTTTGTTACAGACGTTAGAACAAGTCATCAGCGATCGCGGCTTTCAGCAAATTTGGGTAGAAACCGCCAGCACGTTGAAGGAAGCCGTTAAGCTTTACGAAAGGAGCGGATATCAAATGACTACAGGTGTCGAAACCGCGCGGTGCGATCGAATTTATACCAAATTCATTGGGCAGGCGATCGCGACAGAAACACCTTAAGTTCGTTGGCGTTCAGTCTCCTGCGTTCTTCCTAGTCCTCGACTCTGTTGTTATGCCTAGCCTCTATGCTGAACTTGAAATTAATGCACCACGCTGCGTTGTCTGGCAGGTATTGATCGAAAAACACAATTGGTTTAAATGGAATACTTTTCTATACGACCTCTCACCCAGTCAGGCTTTAAAGCAAGGAAATACAGTTCTACTTTCGATCAAACGCGTCCCCAAAGAAGAAGAAACCGAAATTCAGCCGCGCATCACGGTACTCCAAACACAGACTTGTCTCCGCTGGCTATACATAGCCCCTGGGATTCAAAACGAACACACCTTTGAATTACAGGACTTGGGGGGCGATCGCACTCAATACATTCACCGCGAAATCCTTTCAGGCAGTCTCGGGAGACTATTTTTCCCATTTATTCGTCGCAATGAGCAGCAAGGACTACGACGAATGGCTCTGGAATTGAAGCGCTATACTGAAAAGCTTTAGTGTTCGAGCCGCTCAGCATAGTGCTTCACGCTAGCCAGCACCAAGGAGATTAATTACGTCGGCACACTCAACGAAGCAGTCGTCACGTTAATTCGATACTTAGCAGGAGACGTTGCTTTTGCTACCAGTCGAATAAAATAAGTCCCTGGTAAAACACCTGTTAACGACTGCCTAAATGTTCCTCTGCTGACCACCTGACTTAGGCTTTGTCCCCCGAAACTAATCACTTTGCCCTGGCCATCCAAAATTGACAGGGTAATCGGCGTAAGTGCCTTGTTACGGAAGGAGATATCTACCTTGGCGGCAGCCGTAAAAACGACTTTGAACACATCGCGATCGCCCTTCCCAACCGCATCCGCCCGCTTGAAAGCTCCTGGAATCGGTTTAATCACTTGGGCAGATTTAAGATTCCCGCCTGGCTCAGACTGGGTAGCACGTCCAGCAAATTGAGTGCCTTTTCTAGTCACCATCTCATCATTAGAGCGAGAATTTAGCGGTGTGCTAAAACTAGGGGAAACAAACGATTTAGCCACATTGTTTGATGAAAACATAATCACAGCATCTCCTGAGTTAAATATTATAGTTAGGCTTGTGGTTAGGCTGAATGGACATACCTAAATTCTTGCGGGCAGTCTTCACGATCTTCAACATCCACAAGCTTTTAGCTGCACTCCATTCGCAAAACCACATTTGCAATCAACATCACAGACAGCAGATGCCCCCTATATCTAGGTAACACTCCCTGCATCTCTTGTAAAGTAATGAAAGAAGAACGACAGTGATTCTCATTTCAAAACTGGTTATCCCATGGAAATCACTGAGACATCTAAAACCAGAGGAGCGTTTGTGCCCAAGTCAATTTTTACTACCTTGCTGCTATCTTTACTGGTAGCCTTACTAGCACT
>CASBQJ010000237.1 GCA_949127705.1 Synechococcales cyanobacterium PMM_0085 | reverse complement strand
GTCTCGGATGGCGGGGTACATGGCCACATCAGCCACATCCTTGCCGCCGCCGGCGTCCTGACCGGACTTGGGGTGCCGGTGGCCCTGCATGCAATCACCGACGGGCGGGATGTTGCCCCCTCCTCCGCCGCCAACTTTGTCGGGTCGCTGATGCAGGACCTGCCAGCGGGTGCGTTCATCGCGACCGTCACCGGGCGCTACTGGGCGCTTGACCGCGACAACCGTTGGGACCGGGTCACCCGTGCCTATCATTGCATGGTCACTGCCGCCGGTGAACACGCCGCTGACGCGCTGTCCGCGGTCATGCAGTCCTATGCCAAAGGTGAGACGGATGAGTTTCTGGCGCCGACCGTCATCGGCAACTATGCCGGGGCACAGGATGGCGACGGGATTTTCTGCCTCAACTTCCGCGCTGACCGCGCCCGCGAGATTCTGGCGGCTTTCGGCGACCCGGGCTTTGCCGCCTTCCACAGAGCAAAGTCAGACGGATCTCGTTTCTTGGGCGCATCAAGATCGGCCGCATCCACCCGGCCGCTAGCTCCTGCCTGCATATCTTCTAGCTTGCGACCAGACAGCTTGCCATAGCCTGCAAAGCTATGCACCGCATAATATACGTCTCCGCTAGCCGGATAGGCGTAGCCCTTCTGTTCTAGTTCGTGCACCAGCCGCTTAATTCCATCCAGCGTATGAGTCGCCCGTGGATACTCGTCCGCCTCCATCACATTTAGCCGCGCCATATCTTCAAAATAGGCTTGGATGAAGCGCTCCGATACCGCTGCCATCGACGATCCCTCCGCTCGTGCCCGGTTAAGAATCTTGTCGTCAATGTCTGTAAAGTTCTGCACATAGCGCACCTCATACCCGCGCCATGCGAGGTATCGCCGCACCACATCCCAAATAATGCAGGCGCGAGCATGGCCGACATGGCAGTGATCATACACAGTCACGCCGCAGTAATACATCTTCACCTTGCCAGCCTCTAGCGGCTCAAACGATTCTTTGCGGCGGGTGAGAGTGTTATAAAGCGTTAGGGTCATGAGTGCTGGGGAGGGGACGTCAAATTTGTGGAATACCGTGCTTTCGTTTATTTCGTTAGTTTATTTCGTTAACAGCCTTGCGCCGGGTAGTTCTCAACCCAACAACCCGTGCCAGCGGCAACTAAACCAACGGCAACTAAAAATTGCTACGTAATGAATCGCTATATAATAAAGTCTCAAGCCTCTTCGCAGAGAACCCTGCATAGCTGGAGTAACTCCTTTGCTAGCATACTCCTCTGCTGGATGTCTTAACCATCAATCCCCTGACGTTCTCAGCTTGCTGCACCATGCAATCCGCCGTTACTCCTCAGCAATCGTCTCCTCTGTCCCCCGTCATGGATGACTCTAAGCGGGGGCTTCCAGTGACCATCATTACGGGCTTTTTGGGCAGCGGTAAGACCACCCTGCTAAACCACATTTTGACCAATCAGCAGGGCTTGAAAACTGCTGTTTTGGTAAATGAGTTTGGTGAAATTGGCATTGACAACGAACTGATTGTCTCTACCGACGCCGACGCCAACATGGTAGAGCTGAGCAACGGCTGCATCTGCTGCACCATCAATAACGATTTAATGGAAGCCGTCTACAAGATTCTAGAGCGGCAAGATCAAATTGACTACTTAGTCGTAGAAACAACAGGGCTAGCCGACCCGCTGCCGGTTGCCCTCACGTTTTTAGGCACAGAGCTGCGCGACCTCACCCGGCTAGATTCGATTGTGACGGTGGTAGATGCGGAAAACTACAGCCTGGATTTGTTCAATAGCGAAGCCGCCCACAACCAAATTGCCTATGGCGACATCATTCTACTCAACAAGGTAGACCTGGTAGATGAGGCAGACTTGGACTCCCTCGAAGTCAAAATTCGAGATGTGAAAGAAGGGGCGCGGATTCTGCGCACCAACCATTCGGAAGTACCCCTGCCGCTGATTCTCAGCGTGGGTCTATTTGAAACCGATAAATATTTTGGTGCCGATGCTAAAGCGCACGACCACGATCATCACGACCACGATCATCACGAGCACGACTCTGCCCATAGCCACAGCGAGCACGACGGACACGGGCACGATGACCACGACCATGGACATGAGTCCCATGCCGAGCACGACGATCACGCCGCCTGCGACCACGATCACGGGCACTGTGAGCACGACCATGCCGAGCCACAGCAGCACCACTCCGATCACTTAGCGATCGACGGGTTTACCTCCGTTTCCATCCAGAGCGATCGCCCCTTCGCCATCAAGAAATTCCAGAACTTCCTGGATCACCAGCTCACTAGCTCAGTTTTTCGCGCCAAAGGCATTCTCTGGTTTGATGAAAGCCCCAAACGCCACATTTTCCACCTCAGCGGCAAGCGGTTCTCCCTAGACGACAGCGAATGGAAAACCACTCCCAAAAACCAGCTCGTCCTAATTGGCCAAAACCTAGACCACGACCTGCTGCGATCGCAAATTGAAGCCTGCTTCTGCGTTCCCTCCAGCAACCGAGGACGCGGTTTTGGCAGAAAGGGTTAGAGATAGCCTTAAGACCCGTGGGGTTAATCACCTGCAACAGTGATCTACCTGTGAGGACATAGCAGTGCTATGTCCCTACCTGGGGAATTGCATATTGATAATTTTATGCTCCTTAAGGGAAAATATCTAGCATCTGGCCAAATCTTAGTCCCCTACTCTATAACCCTTTCATCCTTCATCCTTCTTATTCAGCCACTGAGCAAATTCAACGGTGAAGCGATCGCCCAAAATCGCGTCTCGAATCCGCTGCGTAAAATTGACCAGTTCGGTGATGTTGTGGATTGAGATTAGGGTAAACGCCAATAGCTCGCGGGCATGCAGCAGATGGCTGAGATAAGCGCGGCTGAAGGTTTGACAGGTATAGCAGGGACAGGTTTCGTCGAGCGGCGTAAAGTCTTCCCGGAAGCGATTATTTTTTAGGTTCCAGCGATCGCCCTGCACCAATGCAGCCCCGTGCCGCGCCAGTCGCGTCGGAATCACGCAGTCAAACAAATCAATCCCAGCCGCGATCGCCTGCACCATTTCGCGGTGAGTCCCCACGCCCATCAAGTAGCGGGGTTTGTCGTCTGGCAATAAGGGCGTCGTGGCTGTGACAATTTTTTCAATCAGCTCGGCAGGTTCACCAACGCTAACCCCGCCAATGGCATAGCCAGGCGTATCGAGTTGGGCGATCGCCGCGGCGGCCTGCTGGCGGAGGTCTAAATACACCCCCCCTTGCACAATTGGGAAAAGCGCCTGATCCGGACGTTGGTGCGCCGCCACACAGCGCTCCAGCCAGCGATAGGTGCGATCGGTCGCCAGCTTGACAGCTTCTCGCTCGGCGGGATAGGGCGGGCATTCGTCAAACGCCATAATCACATCGGCACCGAGGGCATTTTGAATCTGCATCGACCGTTCGGGCGTCAGGTTGATAATCTGCCCGTCACGGGGCGACTTAAACTGCACGCC
>CASBQJ010000236.1 GCA_949127705.1 Synechococcales cyanobacterium PMM_0085 | reverse complement strand
TAAGCATCTAGCACGATGCCATAGCTCTTGAGCACGCCGACCACTTCCAGCAGGTTATCGGGTGTTTCTGGCAGCAGCGCCCCGCCGGTTTCTAGTCGGGTTACTAGGCTGGAGAGAGGATGGGCAGAGGGTCTAGACGTGGCGACCATAAGGGGTGAGGAAAAATTAGAGGGTGGGCAGGTGAGGCGATAGATGGGCTGGCATGACGGAGGGGGTACGGAAGATCTCGATCAGTCCGTCTCGCATTAAGGGAGCTAGCGAGGTGATCCTATGTTCGGTTGCCAAACTGCCCAGTGCCAGCGAGGTGCGTTCACTCCAGCGCATCATCCAGTTGGGCTGGAGACCCAGGGTAATCACTAGGGCAAGAATAACGATGGACGGAATGCGGTCTTTCCAGTAAATAGCTGGGAGGTTAGAGACTGGATCGGAGAGGCGACCGAAGAAGACGCGATTGATCAGGTTCAAGAAATATACGGCAGTTAAAGCGGTGCCAATCATGCACAGCAGGGTAGGGATGGGAAAGACTAAGATGCTGCTGCGGTAAACAATAAACTCGGCAACAAAGCCCACCATGCCAGGAATGCCAGCGCTGGCCATGGCAGCTCCTATCATCAATGTCCCAATCAGCGGCAAGCCTCGCTCTGGGTTGAGCAATCCCCGCAGCACGGTGACATCGCGGGTGCCCGTTTTGGCATAGACGACACCGACTAAGAAAAACAGCAGACCCGAAATCAGTCCATGGCTGACCATTTGGGCGATCGCCCCGGCAATACTCAGCGGGGATGCGACTGCGATCGCCAGCAAAATATAGCCCATGTGCCCCACAGAACTGTAGGCGACAATTTTTTTCATGTCGGTTTGGGCGATCGCCACAAACGAGCCATACAGCACATTAATGACCGCCAACACCGCCAATCCTGGGGCTAAAACCTGCCATGCATCGGGAAATAGCCCTAGGCCAAATCGCAGCAGCCCATAGGTACCCAGTTTAAGCAATACTCCCGCGAGCAGGACAGAGACTGGTGTGGGCGCTTCTACGTGCGTATCGGGGAGCCACGTATGCAGTGGCACAATTGGGATCTTAATGCCAAAGCCAATCAGCAGCACCACTAGCAGCACCAATTGTGTGCCCAGCGGCAGCGTCTGATGCTGAACCACGTCATAGTCAAAGCTAAACGTGCCGCTCAGCAACGCTAGACCAAAAAATGCGGCCAAAATTAAAATGCCTGAGACCGCCGTATAAATCAAGAACTTCATGGCGGCATAGCCCCGACGAGCACCCCCCCAAATCGCAATAATTAAGTACAGTGGGACGAGTTCTACTTCATAAAATAGGAAGAACAGCAGCAGGTTTTGAGCCAGAAATGCCCCAGCCACTCCCGATGCCAAAATTAGCATCAGACAATAATACAGCCGAGGCCGCGTCACGTTGGCATCGCTGCTGTAAATAGAGAGCCAAATCAGTAAACTGCTCATTCCCACTAACGGCAGCGCTAACCCATCCATTCCCAGTTGGTAGGTCAGCCCCAAGGTATCCAACCAGGGCAATGATTCCTGAAATTGGAACCCCGATAGGCTGATGTCAAACTGGCTGATGAGTATCCCTGTCCAGGCCAGCACCCCTGTCGTCAGCACCAACGCAATTTGACGGATCCGGCTAGCAGATACGGCCCGAGGCAGACAGCCGATCACGATCACGCCCACTAGCGGCAACCAAATCAAGACACTCAGCATGGTGGTTCCCCAATTCCTCGATTCATCATGATTTGGTGATTACAACGTCCAGCTCAACCAGGCAATCCCTAGAAAAACCCCGACAAACAGAGTCAGTAGGTAATGCCGCGATTGCCCAGAGATTGTATATTTCAGGCTTTCACCGCTCATCAGGGAAACAATTCCCAGGAGATTCACCATGCCATCCACAATGTAGCGATCAAACCAGGCGCTCAGGCGCGACCCTTGAGTCACGGCCAGGACAACGGTGAGGCGGTAAAGTTGCTCAATGCGGAAATCTTGCGCCAGCAGCTCCCGTAGGGAAAGCCAGCCACTTCCCTCGGGTTGTGGCGATCGCCTGCCCAAGTAGAACACGCTACCTAGCCCGCCCCCGATCGCACTAGACGTGACCAGTAGGCCGGCGATCGCCCAGTTAATCTCACTAACGGCAGGCAATAGTTGCCACCGCACCAGCATGGCGGGCACCAGTAAGGTTGCCACCGTCAAAAAGACCATCGGCAATGCCAGCAGCCACGGCACTTCTGGAGCGCGGCGCGTTTTCTCTTGGGGAGAGCCGCAAAACACTAACCCAAATATCCGGGTCAGGCTGAAGGAGGTTAGCCCATTGACCAGCAGCAGCACGATAAACAGGGGATTAGACAACGGCCAGATGGCATCAGCCCACTGGTGCATCGCCCAGAAACAGCCCAGCGGTACTAGCCCAACTGAACCCAGTGCTCCTACGACAAATCCACTCGTAGTGGCGGGCATCCGCGAGGCTAGACCGCCCATCTCGAGAAGATCCTGGGTATTAGTAGTGAGAATGATTGCGCCCGTGCTCATAAACAGCAACGCCTTGGCCAGCGCATGAGTAAACAAAAATAGCAGCGCCACCTCGTCTTGCTGTATGCCAACGGCCAAAAATACCAGACCTAGGTAAGCACTCGTAGAATGCGATAGCGCCCGTTTGATGTCGATTTGGGCGATCGCCACCAGCGATGACCCAATAGCTGTAACCGTTCCCAGCACCATCAGCGTCGTCAGCGCCAGGGGCGACAATGCCAAAATCGGCTGCATACAGATCAGGACATATGCCCCACAGGCAACCACCACCGAATTCCGCAAAATGGACGCTGGGTTAGGGCCTTCCATGGCCTCATCTAGCCAGAGGTTGAGGGGAAACTGAGCGCACTTACCCACAGGGCCGGCAATTAATGCCAGTCCCAACAAATTTGCCGTCAACGGTGGCAGATCTGCCGTTTGTGCCCAATCCGCCAACGCCGGAAAATCCCAGGTGCCTGCGATCGCCCCCAGCGACACCACCCCCATGAATAGAAGTAAATCACCTACCCGCTTCGTTAAAAATGCATCGCGGGCGGCGGTCACCACCAGGGGTTGAGCATACCAGAAACCCACCAGTAGATACGTAGATAGCGTGAGCGTCTCTAGCAGGGCATAGCTCAAAAACAGAGAATTACTGAGCACCAAGCCGCTCATTGCGCCTTCAAAAAACCCCATTAGGGCATAAAATCGAGCCAGAGCCCAATCTTTTTCTAAGTAACCTAGCGCAAAAACTTGGGCTAACATACTCAGCGCCGTGATCAGCACTGCTGCCCCCACGCTCACTCGCGACACCTCTAGGGTGAGTGAGACGTCTAAGTCCAGAACGTTGAGCCATGACGTTGGCACATACTGCGGCGGCGAATCCCAAACGGCAAACCACAGCAAGACGCTATGCACTAGCGCTAAAATCGTCATCAAAAAATTGAAGTACGCGGCAGGTCGAGGCCCCGTGTGACGAATCACGCCCGTTGACCAGGGAATGGTTAGCAGCGCGCCCAAAAGACCATATCCGGGCACCCACCAGCTTGTCTGGATGAGAAATTGATTCATCGACAAAATCGCCTTTGTGTCGTTTAGTAACGGATGAATAAGGGGGAATCGTCAATTAAGCTGTCAGTGTTAAATTCAGCCGCAATCCATTAACCTCAGCACCGTGAACTAGCCGTAAGCAGCGGCTAGGCTTAGTTAAACCAGGAGCTAAACATTGGATTGAGCAACACCAAGCGAGCAACACTCCGGTGCTGGATTAGCCTAGTTAAAAATTCATAGAGAATTTTTAACTAGATGCTCCTAGGAAGCGCCCTGAACCTGGCTATAACCAATGTCAACGCCTGCCTTAGATCGGTGTCAAGGCGGCGGAGGCAGCATGAGAGATGGAAACGACATCCCGCTGTGCCGCCAAGCCAAAGCTGATTCAAGTACCGAATTTAGCTATGTGCTGCTCTAATTATGTAACGAATACTTGTCTATTATCTATCTCTACAAGGCTAAAGTGGTTAAACTATAGCCTTTTGGATAGGATAGAGAGTTGCGTCTGAGATTAAAACGAGACGCTGCGAATACCATATTTAGCAAATACTACCACCACTCAGCATAATTTTTTAATAATTTCTAAACTATTGTTTACAAATGTGACAAATTTTGATTTTTTTATCTAGATTGCTAACTCAATGTTGAGAACTAGATCGACTTGCAAAACCGCCATTCAACCGATGCTAATATTAGCATCGCGATCGCTCATGATGCCAGACAACCGTGCCGTTTGTGCTCTATAGTCATGTATTAAATTCAGTACTGGCCAGAGAATTCTTCTACACGCTGGAGGAGCTATTGAATTAAGGCGATTGCGTTAACCCCTGTACTAGATGTTGAACAGGGAACCGAGGTGCTTCATGCCGCATCCGCAGGCGGCAGTTCTTAGAAAAATACTTAGGTAATTTTCGCCTGAAGCGGTATGCTCATACATAACCTGAGGTTATATGCATTATAAATAGCCTCAGGTTATATGCATTATAAATAACCTCAGGTTATATGC
>CASBQJ010000235.1 GCA_949127705.1 Synechococcales cyanobacterium PMM_0085 | reverse complement strand
GCCCCAGTTTGCAGCTGGGGATCAGCCGCCAGCGATCGCTCTAACGAACTGCTTAACGAGCCGCTAGCGCAAGAGGCGAGCGGCAGCGTCAAACTCAGAGCGATCCCCATCCACACCGTAGAACGTCTTAAACGCAACACATCAACTCTCAAAACACATGCTCTTCCTACGCTAGCGCAGGGCGTCTCCCCTGTGGCCATAATCTGTGCAGGATCGGGAGGATTTGAGGATGAAATATTGAGTGACGGGTGAGTCCATTAGGCTGTAGGGGTAGAGCGGCTAGCCAATGCCAGCGCAATTCTAGAAAACCCGCTAAACAACAGGCTAATTCCCACCAATACGCCAATGGCAAACGCTCCATTTAGAGGCCATTCTGCCCAGATCAGACCGCCTAACAGCAGCGTAGTGACGCCATTTCCTAGTAACCAAACCCAGCTAGATTGGGGTCGAACCTGAAAGGCAAAGGCAATCTCAAAGATACCTTCAATCAGCAGGAAGATGCCAAGAGTCAGCGTTAAGGTTAGAACGCCTTGTAGCGGATTTGCTAACAAGAATACGCCTGTTGAAATGTAGAGCAAACTCAGCAAGAGTTTCCAAACAAAACCCGTTTCAGCGCGGGATTGAATGGCATAAACCAGTTTAGAAACACCGCTAAATATTAAAATCCAGGCGATCCAAATTTCTGCTGTCAGCGTGCTGAATGAGGGAAATGCGATCGCGGCCACACCTGCCAAAATCAGCAGCACCCCAATAATAATCGAACTGCTGACGCTAGACTTCAGCTCGGTGGGTTGATTAGAAACATTTGCATTCATTGTGATGTCCTGGTTGCCAATTTTGTAGCCTTTATTTCTGATACCTGGTTTTTGGCGATTTGTGCCTCGCTCTTGCGTTAGATTTTTGCTAAACCGCTCTATTCCCTTGGACTAGGGCTGCAACGTTGGCTGGAGTGGGGATTGCTAGGCTCAAAACTGGAGGGTAGAACTGCCGCGTGGCGATCGCAATCGTGATAGTGTTTGGCGTAGCCGCTCGCCTGCTGGTGCTGAAATGGAAGAAAACCGCGCTCAAACGTCATATTCAAGCATGATCCAATCTACATTTCAGCATTGCCCCTAATGCTAAATGATCATAATAAAAAGATGCTAGATGATCCTAATCAAAAGACCTACGCCGCTCGCAGTGTTGTGCATCATTACACGCAGTTGAAGCGGCTACAGCCTGCCGAACAAACCATTCTTGATCTATTTCACGATCAGTGGTCAAAGCTAAAAATGCTGGATATTGGCGTAGGCGGCGGGCGCACAGCTCAACATTTCTCTCGTTTGGTGGTGGACTATGTCGGCATTGACTATTGCGCCGATATGATTGCTGCGTGCCAACGGGGCTTTGTCACCTCATCTCCAGCAGCAGTGTTTGAAGTGTGCGATGCCAGAGACATGAGCCAGTTTGACGATAATTCGTTTGACTTTATTTTGTTTAGCTTTAACGGCATTGATGCGATTTCCCATGCCGATCGGTTGAAGGTTTTTCAAGAAGTTTGCCGAGTGGGTAAAGCTGGAGCCTATTTCTACTTTTCTAGCCACAATCTTCAAGGCATGGAACGAGAATTGAATTGGAGAAATCAGGTTAGCGTTAATCCGATTAGGACCTACGTGAATCTGGTCATGCTGGCACTACTGCGCTTTCGCAATCGGGCGCTGAGTCTGAGTCAAATTAATGCGGCGGCTCATCTGATCATTCAAGATGAATCTCACAATTTTCGGTTAAAGCAGTATTACATTAGGCCGCAGGCACAGCTCCACCAACTAGCCGCAGATTTTAGCCAGATCAAGGTCTATTCCTGGAAAACTGGCCTAGAAATCACTAGCGACACTGAGCTGGTTTCTAATACTGATATGTGGCTTTACTATTTGTGCATGATTAAATAAATCTGATTTATGGCACGTTGACGGCGCGCTGAATGCAATCGGCATTGAGCACGACTAGGGCACCGGATTGAAAGTCGGTGCATTGATTGATCAAGGTGGCTAAGACGGGGGTGCCCTGTTGCAGCTGGGCTTGGGCCGCCGCCACCGCAGCGGGATATTGGCGCAGGTTTAAGCCGTTCAGGGCGGCGGGGCGAAAGGCGTTGCGACTAATTAACCAAAAATCTACGCTGTAGGTTTGCAAAAAGCGGGTGAGTTCAGCGGGGTTGGTGGTGTATTGGGCGCGGATTAGGGCGTTGGCACGCTGGCGAATGGCGGCACCGTAGGCTTTGTGGTACGGGATGGCATATTCTCTGCCAAATAAAATAGAGCGATTGGAGAAGGTGGGCAAAAAGTCGGCTTCGTCCAGCAGGGACGCGATTAGGATGTTTTTGGGCTGCTGGGCAAAGAATTCGTAGAGCTGAGGCGATCGCCCGACGCGGTATTCATCGGCAGGAAAGTCGCCAATGTAGAGCGGATAGAGCAGCAGCGCAGCGGCCACGATCGCGGCCAATCCCCCAACTGTAATCTGACGCAGCCACCGGGGTATTCCCCTATGTAAATTCGCCCTCATCCCCCATCCCCTTCTCCCTGAGGGCGAAGGGGAGCTAGATTCAAAGTCCCTCTCCTCAAGGGAGAGGGATTTAGGGTGAGGGCTGCCTGCCGCCGCCGTCAGCCAGCGTAGCCCCGCATCTAGCAGCACCGTGAGCGCGATCGCCGCCGCAAACACCCACACAAACCGCAGCGTATAGCCCGTATAGCGACTGGGCAAATGCAGTTTAAATAACAGCGCATGGGCTGCAAAAAATAGGCCAAACGCCACCGCCACAATCCGCAGCAGCAGCCCCAAATTGCGCGTTTGCTGCACCAGCGGAAACCGAGCCGGGTAGCGCCACAGCCAGGGAAGGGCGATCGCCAGCCCCATCAACGGCGGCTTAAACGTGGGGAAGACGCCGCTGCGGTTGCCCGACAGCCAAAATAACCACGGGTCGGTTAAAAAGAACCGTCCCCGGCCTTCGGTAAAGAATTCGGGAATGGTTTTGGCTTCGGCGACGGTGAGGACTGGCCCATAGGGATTGTCGATTAGGGCGTAGGGCAACAGCACCACGAACGCCACCAGCAACCCCGCACCAGAAAGCAGTAAATCAGCGCGTTTTGTGGAAACCTGAAACCGCCGCCCCTGTCCTGGCACCGCGTCCCAGGACACGAGTTGCAGCAATAATATCCCGGCAAACACAAATACATATTGTGGGTAGAATAACCCTTCCAGGGCGATCGCCGCCACCACGCCCCACAAATTACGTCGCAGCAGATAATACAAAAAGGCCAGAAACAGCGGCACCATGAAGGCTCGGGGCGTGGCCGATGTGATGTCATCGTGCGACCAAAACACCTGGTTTAGCATTAGCGCTGCCAAAAATCCGGCAAACGGCACCGGCAATAGCTGCAAGGTCACCCCAAATCCATAGGCTGTGGCAGTTAGCCCCAGCAGCGGTGGCAACAGTTTGTTAGCCACTAGTGGATCGATGCCAGAAATCGCCAACAGCCGATAGAGCTGGGTATAGCCCCAAGGCGCAACCGATTCAAAGTAGTCGGCAATTAGATCATTGGGGAACAGCGTCGGATCGAGAAAGCGCCGCATCCAGAACACATGCTGACGCGCGTCGTCTTGCACGGTGTAGGGGGTACGAAAGGCATCCTGTAGCACCAGCAGGGCATATAGCGCCGCTACAGTGAGGCTGAGGCAAAACCAAAAAATTTGGCTCGGGCGCGAAGATTTGAACGACAGTAAGCGTTGAACGGTCACCCATTACCCCCGGTTCTCGGCAAATTTTTGCACACATTTAGCCTTTAATACGTAGAACTGCGGGTCTTGATAGGCAATGCAGCGGTTAGGAATCGTCATCAGGGCGGGCGGGCTACCGTGCTCAATGTTGGCTGGCAAGTCACCCCACATCCAGGCATATTCCAGCAAAAATGGATTGCGTTTGAAATAATTGGACTTGAATGCAGCGCGTTCTAATAACCAAAAATCGACCCGATAGGTTTGAATAAATTGCCGAACATCGGCCAAATTAGGACTATATTGCGCAAAAATTAAATCGTTGCTGCGCTGCACAATTTCGTTGTAATAGCCCAAATG
>CASBQJ010000234.1 GCA_949127705.1 Synechococcales cyanobacterium PMM_0085 | reverse complement strand
CATCTCAATCGTTAGCCCGCTTCATTTTTGGCGGGGACGGTACAGCAAGGTTATCAGTTAGAAGTGAATGTTAAACTTGACTCAGAAACACTAGGAGAGCGATCGCTGTGGCTTCTATTACAATTGATCTTTCAGACAGCCAATTCCAAAAGCTACAGGATTTAGCAAGAGTTCATGGCATTGCAACTGAAGTGCTTTTGAAGGCAAGCTTAGAGGATTGGCTAAATCTACAAAAAGGCGATTTTGTTAATGCAGCCGATTATGTGCTGGGGAAAAACGCTGAACTATATCAGCGTTTAGCATGATCCGCTATTTGACGCTAATTGAGGTATTAGAGCTACATCGCAGAATTCTTGAGCAATCCGGTGGAGCATTGGGTATCCGAGATATGGGTTTGCTGGAATCAGCGATCGCCCAGCCTCGAATGACGTTTGGTGGAGAGGATCTGTACCCAAGTTTGCTGGAGAAAGCAGCAGCATTAGGGTTTTCAATCATTATGAATCATCCGTTTGTAGATGGAAATAAACGTACAGGTCATGCTGCGACGGAGACTTTTCTTGTTCTGAATGGGTTGGAAATTAACGCCTCTGTGGATGAACAAGAGCGTATGATGATGGCGATCGCATCAAGTAAACAAGAGCGTGAAGTATTTGTAGAATGGTTGCAGCAGAACACAACCGCTAGCTAACAAGTCGATGAAGCGGATGATTGAGAGATCTTGGTGGGGTTGCCGCAGTTATCTGCCGCCGCTTATCTTGGTCGTTATCCTACTGAGTTCTGGGTGGAGACATCGCTGAAAGCTTGGTGAGACAAGCCGTATTAAAAATCAATTTTTTAGTTTTAAGTGAGTCGCCGTGTCTCTGGTTTGAGCGAAGAGCGCATCTCGCTTATTTTAGTGCCAGCCTGAAGATTTACACTGTTAGCACCCCTTAGCTGAGTGAGGCGCACCATGCCAACCTATCGATCGAAAACCTCTACCCAGGGACGCAATATGGCGGGTGCCCGCGCCCTCTGGCGGGCTACCGGAATCCAGACCAAGGATTTCGAGAAGCCGATTATTACTCGCTACTAGTGTCGATCAAGGTGCAGTCTGCAACCTGGAAATGAGATTTGAGCCATCAGATCGGTTGCCCGAGAAGGGTAGGGGCGGTTTGCGATCGCCCCTACAGGCGTTGAACCACCCCACAATCTATTTAATTGGCCTATTTCACCAAATCGGGGAACACCTGCTGCACAGCAGGATGGAGCAACTGCCCGCCTTTGATATTTAGCCCTTTGGCGATCGCCTCATCCAGTTCTAGAGCTTTGAGTCCATGGGTTGCCAGCTTCAGCACATAGGGAAAGGTGCTGTTGTTGAGCGCCTGAGTTGCAGTCCAGGGAACGGCTCCGGGCATATTGGGCACGCCGTAGTGGACAACGCCAGAGACGACATAGGTGGGTGTGGTGTGGGAGGTGGGATGCAGCGTTTCCACGCAGCCGCCCTGGTCTACTGCCACATCCACGATCACAGAACCTGTCCGCATTTTTTCTACCAGCGACTCAGGCACGAGAATGGGCGCACGCCGACCCGGCACCAGCACCGCCCCAATTAGCAAATCGGCCTCGACTACGGCGGCTTCAATTTGGGCGGGGTTACTGTACAGCAGTTCGACCCGTGAACCAAACAGGGTTTCTAAATAAGACAGGCGTTCCACATTCACATCAAAAATTTGCACCTGGGCACCCATGCCCACCGCAATCCGCGCCGCTTCTGTCCCCACCACACCGCCGCCCAACACCACTACCTTCCCCGGCTTCACCCCAGGAATGCCGCCCAGCAAAATACCCCGACCGCCTTGCTGCCGCTCCAAATAGCGCGCCCCAAACTGCACCGAGAGCCGTCCGGCGATAATGCTCATGGGTGTGAGTAGCGGCAGGCTGCGATTGGGCAGTTCTACTGTTTCGTAGGCGATCGCGGTCACACCCGCACTCATCAACTGCTCCGTCAAGCCTCGCGCCGCTGCTAGGTGGAGATAGGTAAAAATCAGCTGTCCCGATTGCATCAGCGGATATTCGGGCGGCAGTGGCTCCTTCACCTTGACCACCAGTTCACGGCTCCACACTTCTTTTGCCGTCGATACAACCTTTGCCCCTGCCAGCTCATAGGCTTCATCTGCAAAGCCCGCACCCACACCCGCCTGGGTTTCGACAAAAACAGTATGTCCCGCGTCGTTGAGCGATCGCACACTATTGGGACTCAGCCCCACCCGAAACTCCTGGTCTTTAATTTCTTTAGGGACACCAATTTCCATTGCTTACCTCATTATCAGACTTACAGAACGCTGCTTCTAGCTTAGATCGGGCGCTCTACTTGCCCCATCGTCTGACTGGATACACTGTTCTTTGTAGAATTTTCAACCCAGTCATACTATAGTTCTGTCCGCTATGTGGTTGACGATCGCTCATCCCTCTCTACAATAGAAGTGTCAAGTAAAGTTTTGTAACCCGCCATGACTCAGACCACCCCCGCTCCAAAACTCAACGAACCAAAGTTCGGCTTCAATGACTACGCCGAGCGCCTCAACGGACGCGCCGCGATGATTGGGTTCGTGATTACACTAGGAATTGAATATGCTACAGGTCAAGGGCTATTGTCTTGGTTAGGGTTGTTCTAACGCATAGTCAGACTAGATTGAGTCAGAGTCGTGCAGATTTAGAGTTGGTGCAGGTTTAGATGCAAACAGGGAGGATAGCGGTGCTATCCTCCCTTTTTAATTGGCGTTTTTTGCCAGCGCTTTTTGATTGGCGCTGTTTGATTTGGTGTAGGGGCTGACACGCCACTTGCGAAATCAGCGCGATACAGTGAGAAGTAAGAGCTATGTAGTTTCGACTAATTGCTACGGGTAGGGGGTTAGATGCGGCGATTCTTCAAGTCTGGCGATCGCAAAGGGTCAATTTCTAGTTTCGTGCTCACGGTCGGTGTGGTCGATGCCGTCATCGGTGGCGTGGGTGGGCATTGGTCGCTGGCCATAATCGGCGGCACTCTGGTGGGGGTGGCGATCGCCCTGCGGTTTCTGCAAGCTCAGCGTCGCCTCGTACAGTTTACCGACGCGTCTCCGGTGCTGTATTTGCCGGAGCGCAGAGAATAAGGGGAGAGGATGCAAACTATATCGACTGCCAAGCTGCTCAAAATTGGTGAAGTGGCTGCCGAAAGTGGGCTTTCGGTAAAAACCATTCGCTATTACGCGGAAACGGGGCTGCTGCTGCCAACGGTGGAGCGCTCAGAGTCGGGCTATCGCTTATTTCAGCCGCAGGTGCTGAATCGACTGGCGTTTATTCGGCGATCGCAATCATTAGGCTTAACGCTGCAAGAGATTCAGCAAATTTTGGCAGTCCATGACCATGGGCAGTTGCCCTGTGGTGAGATGCGGCAGCATTTGGAGCTGAAAGTGGAGGCGATTGAGCAGCAAATTCAGGCATTGGAAACACTGCGGGCAGAGCTGAAAGGCATTTTGTCGGGCTGGCAAGACCAACCGTCAAGCGATCGCATTGCCCAAACCATTTGTCCTAATATTCAGCCGTAGGAGCCAGCCGTAGAGGCCAACGGTCGTTGACCCGGTTTGGTGGCAATCTGGGTTTCTGCTGCACAGAAGCATGGACAGCGGCATAGACAGAACCCCACAAAATCTCGCTACCTTGTGCGCAACATAGCAAGGTGGCTAGAGAGAATGCTATTATTTCCTGCTAGGCTCCAAACTGATCGACCAGTTGGGAGTTAGCCACTCCCAGGCATACGGTCTCTCCACCTATGCCAAAGTTCACGCATCCCCACCCTAGTATTTGCCCGACATAGCTTAGATAGAGACTACACTCAGTGATTATTCAGGTCAACTTAAAAAACTTCAAAAGCTATCGCTCCGCTGCTCTACATCTTGCACGCCTGACTGTGTTAATTGGAGCCAATGCGTCTGGGAAAAGCAACGTCATCGAAGCCTTACGTCTATTGGCAAGAATTGCTGAAGGTAAGCGGCTAGGCTCGATTGGTGCTCCTAATCAAAATGGCGAGAGTATTTTTAGGGGCGGAGTCGTTAATCTCGGCTATAAAGGGGCTAACTCGTTTGGGATTTCATGCATCACAACAGAACCCGAATGGAAAGAGTTTGAAATTGAGCTGAGCGTTGGCGATGATGGCAACCTCCATGTCACACAGGAAAAAATTATTAGCGCTACATCAATAGTTCCGCTATATGAGATCACGAGCGAACCCCAAGCTGCTGGCGGCGATGTCTTTGTTAATTACAATAATTTTGTTCGCGGAGGCAAGAAGCCCAGCATTATTTGTAGCAGCCATATGGCAATTCTTACGCAGCTTTTAACCGATAGTCGGTTTCGTCCAGAAAATACAAAAAGTCGCAAAATTATCCCTGAGATTGCTGAGAAATACATGCATTGGTTAAGCAGCATTGTATTTCTTGATCCTGAGCCACGTGCAATGCGTTCCTCTGGCCGCAAGACGGATAAAGTGCTTAAAGAGCACGGCGAAAACCTTTCGGGTGTGACTTACAACCTGTGTCGCAATTCAGCCGTAAAAGCAGCCATATTGGAGTTTGTTCAATGCCTTCATGAACAAGATATTGAGGATATCAGTTTTATTGAAATTGCTCCCAATCAGGTTTTGTTGCAGTTAACTGAAACATTTAGAGGCGGTTCTACTACTTATGATGCGGCAATGCTCTCAGATGGCACGTTACGAGTCCTCTCTATTGCAGCGATCATGCTTTCTGCTCCAGAACATAGCCTAGTGGTGATTGAAGCACTCGATCAAGGTGTCCATCCCAGTCGGGCAGCAGATCTATTGGGACGCATTTCTAGTATTGCCCAAAAGCGCAGCCTGCGGGTTTTACTCAGCAGTCATAATCCTGCCCTGCTCGATGCTTTACCAGATGAGGCTGTTCCTGCTACAGTCTTTTGTTACCGCAGCCCTGAGGATGGTTCCAGCAAATTGGTACGATTACGCGATATTCCAGACTATCCGGCGCTGATTGCTCAAGGTTCTGTGGGTCACTTAATGACGCATGGACTGCTAGAACGCGGCGTTAAACAGTATCCCGGAGCGAAGCAGAAGCAGCAGAAAGCGATGAAATGGTTGGCTGCTCTCAACTTCACAGGAGACGCTGAAGCATGAGTGCAGTTGCAATTGTTGATACGTCCGTTTTTTGTAGTGTGCTGGATATTCCCCACATGAATGTGGAGCGAGATCAAGCAATAGCAGAATTGACGCAATATTTGAAGTCTCAAACGACTCTGCTTTTACCAATGGCTACGGTCTATGAGACAGGCAATCATATTGCCAAACTTGCCAATGGAGGCAACCGACGCCGATTTGCGCAACTCTTTGTGAAACAGGTTGAACAGGCGATGACGGGAGCAGCTCCTTGGCAGGTCATGCAAGTTTCAACCACAGAGGACTTTGGCACGTGGTTGATAGGATTCCCTGATGCGGCAATGCGGCGTAAAGGGATAGGAGATCTGTCCATCATTAAGGGGTGGGAGAAATTTAAACAGAAGATCCCCGATCGGCGTGTTTTTATCTGGTCTTTAGATAGCGATCTCCAGGGATACGATCATCGTCCTTGATGGGCGATCGCCCATCTCTCGGCAACTGCTGACCCCCTACTGTAGGCCAGTCCACGGCCAGTCCACGGCCAGCAAATCCCTCAATCTCGTCGCCAGCTAAAGATAACGATTAAGCCTATGTGCATTCACAACTCTGTCACAACCGCTACAGATTTTCACCTTGAGATCACTTTTATTGGTGAGTTTAGGGTTTTATTTTCTACAGGTTTTATCTTGATGTTTGTATAGGGACCTGACAGGCTGTTTGCGTCATTACTAACCGTTAACCTCACTATGCCAAAAGTTGTTTCGATCCATTCCTACAGAGGCGGCACAGGCAAGTCTAACTTTACTGCTAACTTGGCAACTACGATTGCGCTGCAAGGTAAGCGGGTCGGGGTAGTCGATACGGATGTGCCTTCGCCCGGTATTCACAATCTGTTTTGTCTGGAGCCAGAGCAGACTCATAAAACCTTAAATAACTACCTCTGGGGTGAAAGTTCAATTGCAGAGACTGCCTACGATGTCAGTGCCAATGTGGGAGTGGAAGGTACAGGCAAACTGTTTCTGGTGCCCTCTAGCGTCAAGGCAGATGACATCGCCCGCATTTTGAAGGACAGCTACGATGTCAAGCTGATGCACGATGGGTTTCGTAATTTAGTCAAGACGCTGCAATTAGACTATTTGTTTATTGATACCCATCCAGGGCTATCCAAAGAAACCTTTTTGTCGATCGCCATTTCCCATGTACTCATTCTAATTTTGCGCCCCGACAAGCAAGATTACCAAGGCACGGCGGTCACGATGGATGTGGCGCGACAGCTAAACGTGCGCAAGATGCTGCTAGCGATCAACAAAGTTCACAGCAAACTGAATCTGGACGCCCTCAAACAAAAGGTTGAGGAAGCTTACGGTGAAACGGTAGCGGGGGTGTTTCCGCTGTCAGAAGATATGGTGCAACTTGCCAGTGAAGGAGTGTTTTGTGTGAAATATCCAGACCATTCGCTAAGCCAAGAGTTTCGCAAGGTAGCACAGCAAATCGTAGAGGTGTAGGTACCATGTCAAATATTGGAGATTTGCAGTCCTTTGCCAATTCGATTACGGCGGTAACGTCACCCTTGCGTGGCTATTTAAACGAGCTGCATCAGAAGTATAGTTCCCTGAATGATGGGACGGTTGCAGATTATATTCCGGAGCTAGCGCTAGCAAAGCCAGAGTGGTTTGGCGTGTGTGTGGTGACAACGGACGGGCAGATATTTGAGGCGGGAGACTGTGACCAATTATTCACGATTCAGTCGATTTCTAAAGCATTCGTGTTTGGCTTGGCGCTAGAAGATCATGGGCGAGAGTATGTGAACAGTAAGGTGAGCGTAGAGCCAACCGGGGAAGCGTTTAACTCGATTGTGCTCGATGAAGCGACCAATCGTCCCTATAACCCGATGGTGAATGCGGGGGCGATCGCCACGGCTGATTTGATCAAGGGCGAGAACGGCACCGAACGGCTAAAACGCTTGCTGGAAATGTTCAAGCGCTATACCGGGCGAGATCATGATATTAACGTCCCTGTGTTTTTGTCCGAGAAGGCAACGGGCTATCGCAATCGGGCGATGGCGTATTTGATGCTAAATTTTGGCATGGTCAGCGACAAAATTGATGAAACCCTGGATTTATATTTTCAGCAATGTTCAATTTTGGTCAATGCCAAAGATCTGGCGATGCTATCAGCAACGCTAGCCAATGGGGGCATCAATCCGGTGACCCAGGAACGGGCGATCGCTGAACAATATGTCCAAGACGTAATCAGCGTCATGCTCACCTGCGGCATGTACGATGCCTCGGGAGAATGGACGTACCGAGTGGGCCTGCCCGCCAAGAGCGGCGTGGGCGGCGGCATTACCGCCGTGGCTCCAGGGAAATTGGGAATTGGCACGTTTTCGCCGCTGCTAGATGCAAAAGGCAATAGTGCAAGGGGCATCAAAGTTTGCGAAGACTTATCTAGAGATTTTGGCCTGCATTTGTTTAATGTGGCAAAGCCAGAACGAGTGTTAGCCGATTGGATTTCGGGAGGCAATGGGGTAGATGACTGGTAATAAGCTGAAGACGGACGGCAGCTTCGCTCATCCGACAGCGCGCTTCCCCTCAAGTTACCCGTCTTCCGAGCGCCGTGTTTCGAGTGGCAGATAGACCGTCAACACTTCGCCCTGCTGCGGACGCTGTTTCACAATCAGCTTGCCCCCCAGCGCTTGAAATAAGTTTTTGGTGACCGCTAGGCTGAGGCTTAGACTGCCTGTTTCGGGTTGGAACATCAGCAGTTGACCCAATGACTTGAGGGGTGGCACAAACGCATGTCCCAT
>CASBQJ010000233.1 GCA_949127705.1 Synechococcales cyanobacterium PMM_0085 | reverse complement strand
TAGGCTAATTAAGTTGACAACGACGACGGCGATCGCGATCGCAATCACCTCAAACGGGTTGAAGTTCAAATCCATCGGCTGCCCAATCCACTGCCCCACCAGCACCACCACCGGGGCAACAAACAGCGCTACTAGCAGGCTCGACCCCATCGCGACCGATACCGTCAAGTCCATATTGTTTTTCAACGCTACCCGCACAGCCGTCACATAGCCCGACACATCACCCAGCAGCGGCAGCAGCACCACCCCAGTAAACAGCGGCGTCAGGCCGAGCCCCCCGGTTACATCTTCCACCACACCCACAAACAACTCCGACTCTAGTGCCACAGCCGTAGTTGCCAAAAGTAACACCCCAATCCACGGCCAGATTTTAGGTTTTTCCAGCGGTTCTGCGTCTGGTTCTAGGGCAGCAATCCCCACTTCGTAGAGGTAACTATGGGTTTTGAGGGAAAATAGTAGCGTCAATCCATAGACCAAAATTAAGATCGCCGCAACGATAATCGACAGGTTCATAATGGCGCTGGGATCAACCACGTTAGAGGTATTGATCACGATGGTAGGGAGGGCGATCGCCGTCACCGCTAGGGTCATGGTCGAACCACTTACCCGCACCACAATTTTCTGAAACTCTTGCTCTTTATATTTCAGCCCACCCAAAAACATCGCTAGCCCCAGCACCAGCAACAAATCTCCCAAAATGCTCCCGGTAATGCTGGCTTTGACAATATCGACCAGGCCACGTTTTAGGGCTGCCAGCGCAATAATTAGCTCTGTGGCATTGCCAAAGATGGCGTTCATTAGCCCACCGACTACAGGCCCTGTGGCTACAGCCAATTCTTCGGTAGCCGTGCTCAGCCAGATCGCCAGCGGCAAAATTGCCAGCGCCGATGTAATAAACACCCACAGGTCTCCCCAGTGCAGCGCATCGGCCATCACCGAAATAGGGACAAAAAGGAGCAGAACCGTAGAAAATAACGATTTAAAATTCATGTTTTTAGAGCAGTGGGGCATTTAATCGCCGAGACGGAATTTGGGCGTTTAGCTGCAATTCATCAAACCCATACTAGACTGACTGTGGGCATCATTTGCTGACTTTGCGAGGAAACGGGCAGGGCTTGAACCAGGCACTCTACTCACTGACTACGGTACAGTTGGATAGTGCATTTGGGGCATCCCGGCGTTACCCGTGAGTTTTCTCTATGACCACTGCATCTTCGACCGAGGCTGACAATCCGCGTCCTCCTCGGCAAACCGACTGGCGACTGCTAAAGATATTGGTGCCTTACGCACTGCGGCACAAGCGCCTGTTGACGATCGCCCTTGTCCTGCTGATTCCCACCTCGTTGGGTGATGCCCTGCAACCCATCCTAGTGGGTCAGGCCATTTCGCTGATCCGCAACGAACCCGTGATGGGTTTTTTGCAGGGGCGCACCCTCAATCAGGGGCTAAATCTACTGGTAATGCTGTTGCTGATTACCATTGCGGTGCGCCTGACGCTAGACGGTATTCAGAATTTTTTGGTGCAGAAGGTGGGGCAGCAGATTACCGCCGACATTCGTGATGACTTGTTCTACCACGTCACCTCCCTGGCCTCTCGTTTTTTCGATCGCACCCCCGTGGGTAGCCTGATCACGCGCCTGACCAGTGATGTGGATGCCTTGGGCGACGTGTTCTCAACTGGGGCGATCGGCATTGTGGGCAATTTGCTATCGCTGGTGGTGATCACGCTCACCATGTTTACGCTGCAATGGCAATTGGCGTCGATGCTGCTGGCCATGCTGCTGCCCGTTACGGTGCTGATGGTGTACTTTCAGCGGCAGTATCGCAAGGCCAACTACCGCGCCCGCGAAGAATTGTCGGCGCTGAATTCGACCCTGCAAGAAAACATTGTGGGGATTAATGTAGTGCAGCTATTTCGGCGCGAACGCTTTAATGCAGAGCTGTTTCGCACCATTAACCAACGCTATGTCGCGCAAGTAGACCGCACAATTTTCTTTGATTCGTCGGTATCGGCGACGCTGGAATGGGTCTCACTGGTGGCGATCGCCGGAGTCCTGTGGCTGGGCGGCATTCTGGTGCTCCAAGACGCCCTCCTGTTCGGCACATTAGCCTCCTTCATCCTGTTTGCCCAGCGTCTGTTCGACCCCCTACGGGAATTTGCCGAACAGTTTACCGCCATCCAAGCGGGTTTCACGGCTCTAGAGCGCGTCAGCGACATCCTCAACGAACCGATCGAAATTCGCGACCCCGAACGCCAAGGACGCACCCCCACAGATCATCCAATCTCTCATCCTACCCCCCTTTCGGATTCGCCTTTGCGCTCTCCCGTCCCCGGCGAGATTCGGTTTGAGCATGTTTCGTTTGGCTACAAAGCCGATGAACCCGTGCTCAAAGATCTAGATTTCACCATTCAACCGGGCGAAAAAGTAGCCCTAGTGGGGCCAACCGGAGCCGGAAAAAGTTCGATTATTCGGTTGCTGTGTCGGCTATATGAGGTCACCAGCGGCAGCATTTTGCTGGATGGAGTAGACATTCGCGACTTGCCGCAGGCCGAACTGCGCCGCCGGATGGCCATTATTTTGCAAGATGGATTTCTGTTTGCGGGCGATGTTAAAAGCAACATTGCCCTAGGTGAAAGCTATTCTATAGAAGAAATTCGCCAAGCCGCCGAGCGCACCAATGTAGCTAGCTTTATTGAACAATTGCCCCAGGGCTATGACACCGAGTTGCGCCAGCGCGGTACCAACCTGTCGGGTGGTCAAAAGCAGCTCTTGGCCTTTGCCCGTGCCGCCATCCGCAATCCCGCGATTTTGGTCTTGGATGAAGCGACTGCCAATTTAGACGTAGTGACCGAATCGCTGGTGCAACAAGCGCTAGAAACGCTGTTAGAAGGACGCACGGCCATTATCATTGCCCACCGCCTATCGACCATTCGCAGCGTTGATCGAATTTTGGTATTAAAGCAGGGGCAATTGATCGAATCGGGCAGCCATGAAGCGTTGCTCGACCAAAATGGTTTATATGCCAGTTTGTATCGATTGCAAATGCTAGAAGAGTAAGCATACTTTACTAGCGTGAGGCAAGGTCGCCGTTTTGATCGAGTCGAGCGCTTACAACCTTGGATCAACAGGTTCACTTTTTTGCAACGCTCGACTGATAGTTCGGTCGCTGATCGCGCCGTCCCAAAAGGCTGCTAGTTCTGCCTGGGTCAGGTT
>CASBQJ010000232.1 GCA_949127705.1 Synechococcales cyanobacterium PMM_0085 | reverse complement strand
GCCTAGAATTGGGCAAGGAAACGCGGGTGTTAGCTGCCGCACCAAGGTGTGCTGGTCAGAGCTACAGCCCAACAGCAACAAATCAGCCCCAATCGCCTCAGCTACCGCACCTAGCTCTTCAGCCGTCTTGCCAAATCGCAAATGGGCTTCTAGAGAACCCCGCCATTCTTCTGCCAAACAGCGCGCCTGCCATAAGATGGCATCAGCCTGTTCTAGCAGGCTAGTAGACAATTTAGTAGAAACAGGTTCACAGCGATTTAAGCCGATCTCGATCGCGTGCTGATCTGGGTAGAAATCGCCAGGATCAAGTTCGATGCGAGGGAGGGTTGCGGTCGTTGTTTTAGGAACTGAGCCACTGCTGGCGGGGCGGCGTCGAGCCGATCGCCCTCTGGCTACGGGAGAAATATTGACAACTGGATCATTGAGCTGGCGATCAACGACATACACCACATGTACCATCACCTGTTTTTGAGTTGCCAATCGAGTTTGATGAGCAATCCAGAGGGTTAAATCCAGCGCAATCTGACTATTGGACGACCCGCTATAGCCGATCACCAAGTTTACGGTCTTTTCAGACTTGGTTTCAGCAGAATCTAAGCTGTCAGAACCCGCCGACAGCACCATCTGCTCAACTATATTGGTTTGACCCAGGGCATTTTGTAGACGCACCAGCATGGATTTGATTTTCACGGTACTGACCTCATGCAAAAAACGGAACAAGACATCAAAGGTCACATCAGCCAAATCAGCTCAATTCCTGGCTGACTTGACTCCAGCAGATTGTTGGAAAAACCTGCAATAAGCATTGAAAACGCTAAGCCAAGCCAGTGGTCTGACTTTGGAACTAGCGCTATGCAACGGTGACTTTAAGAGTGAGGAGAAAAAGCGTGAGAGGTATAACTAGATTGGCAGCCGCCTATTCGTACGCAGCCGTTCAACCTTGAAGCAACATTTTGCCCGGTGTACGTTCGCTTAGACCTATGATACGCACAGGATAGCGCGCCAAACCGACAGGAACCGTGCTCTAGGACACCTCTACTGATCTGTGCTATGTACAGAAATAAAACAGGCAGAAATAAAACAGGTGGCTGTACAGAAACCAGCAGGGGAAAAAGCATGGGTGATTCCTCAGGGCGATCGCACTAACGGTAGAGCAAGTAGCCTGAGAACCACAGAGGCTCAGGTGTGCCTACCAATCTGAGGATACTGAAAGATATCAAATGCTGATCAAAGCTATATCTTCAGTCTCCTCTCAATGCCGACGGAGTTAGCTGACGGGCTAGGGCTGAGAGGTGCCCCTCTAACGACAAAGAACGAGCAAAGACCAAAGAGCTGCTATCTAATTAAACGCCACTCTAGAACCTTTACACTCTATCTTTCGTAAAGACACGCCCCAAAATTTGGTTCCTCCGCTCTGTCTTTGCCTGATGCTCGTGGTAGATGTAACATCAATCTGGAAGCATTTACACAGGCAAATTCAGACTAGGCCGACTTACTGGGAGTAGTCACCCATAAACTAACACTGCCATCTGCTTTCGTCAACCAAACTGAATAAAGTACAAAAAACTTAAACATCACAGCGGATTCACTAGAGCGAATTCACCGTGAAAAATAAAATTGAGGTCAACGTTAAATTTTGTCCCACTAGCTTTGTCGCAAAGAATTGAAAAGGCGGTCACAGCCAGCTAGCTTTTCTTAATATTTCTAATTTTAAACTAGATTAAATATCACCCCTATCTAACGACTTCAGCTACGAAAGCTCTGGCTTTGCTTGGGTCTAAGCCAGCGGGTTTGTGTCCAAAAAACTGTCTAGGTGGTGAGTTGATGGCGCTTGATCTGACTGGTTCATTTGTTACACTGGCAAGTCTAAAGCTCGATGTTTTAGTTGAGTTCTATACGCATCTTTTAGGTTTCCCTCCGATTCTCTATCTGCCGAATCGGTATGCAGAATTTCAGCTTCCTGGTCTATGTCTGGGCATATTTCAGCCGTCGTTAAACCAAGCTGCTGAGTGGATGGCACCCTCTAGTGGTGGGATGAGTCTGTGTTTGGAAGTAGACCATCTGGAGCAGGCGATGGCCGCAGTCGAAGCGGCGTATGTAGCACTGTCAATTACACCCGGCGATCGCCCCATTTTAGGCAAGGTGATGGCTCCGTCCCATGGCAGAGAGGTATATGCCTATGACCTAGATGGCAACCGCCTGATTCTGCATGAGAAAAAGCCATCATCGGCTAGCGCCCCTAGCGAATAGCAATAGTCAAGTCATAGCTGGCGTTGCCTCGGGTGCCTCCGACAATCACCTGGTAGTCTCCGGCATTGGGCAATCTTACCTCTTGCTCAGTGCTTTCCTGCGCTAGGACTTTCCCATTCGGAGCGACCACATCAAAGACAGCATTATTTTCCACAGCGGTGATAGAGAGTACCATCACCTGTCCGGCGGCGGCTCCTAGCAAATACACATCCCGATCGCCCCGCACCACGGCATGACTCACGACTGTGCTGCTGGTGCCGGGGGCAAATTCTACCCGTTTGCCGGAGCCATGGGTAGACGCTAGCTCCAAATCTTCTACGTCTGTGGCCGTTATGTCGGCAAACCGATCGTTGACGGCGGCGCACTCAACTAAGCTAAAGGTTTGTCTACCATTTGTCAGGCGATCGCCATCTAGAGTCCAGGTTTCGTTAGCGTTTTGGACGTCGCCCTCAATCTGTGTGCTCACCTCTAAGGCTAACTCGTCGCCATTGAGGCTACCCGATAGAACCTGCGTGTAAGACGAATAGTAACTGTTGGCCGCATCTTGAATGGTGGCGCTGCCATCCCCGGTTACTTGGCCATTGGCTGCGATGGTGAGACGGACTGCTGCGTCGAGGCTGTCTGTTTTGGCCTCATAGCAATATTCGCCGGGATCTAAGGCAGCTTTCGTGCTGGCCACAGCCGTGACTTTAGCTTCAACGTTGTGAGCCGGATTCGCTGCCGAAGTAGAGGGACTAGCGCTGATAGAAACAGTGACTGTGGGGATTGCTGAACTACAGGCCGCTAGCGACAATGCTGCGATCGCAGCCATCCACCTCGGCAAGACAGAGAAAAATCTCATGGATATATGATCAGAAGGATTTCCTTGTTATACCCAGTCTTGACCTCTACCTAACCGGAGAGCAGGATCAGGCTCATGAATTAACTAAAATCTCATCACTTTTTGTGAACGGGCGGCAACGTTGCCCTGTAATTCAGCGCTGATCTTGCACCCTGCCAGCGTCTCGTTCACTCGGTGAGTTTAAGACCGATCAGGATTGCTAATGTGCTCAATCAACTGTTGCTTAATGGCTTTAAGCTTAGTTTCTTGAAGCTTTTCATCCTGGGCTTCACCCTGGGCTTCATTCTGGGCTTCACCCTGTACATAAGCGCTCTGATAATGCAATGGAGAGAGCAAAACCTGAAGCCAGTGGATTCTGCAATCTTGATTAAATTGACCAATTGCTTCTTCTGGATTGGCGTCATAACAGCTGAGTAACTCGTGAAATCCCATAAAGGCCAGCTGATAGATCAGCTTCTGGCTGAAGGGTGCCGCAAAGTATCCTCCATGCACATCTCGCCCTTTGACAAAATCGCCCATCAATTGGGCATAGTCCCAGATTCTTAAAGACCGTGGCTTTGGATGAGAACGTACCCCCACCGCTCGGCTTAGAATCCCCAGCGCCTGTGAGCTAAACTCCGATTGATTAAATTTTCTAATAAAACTTTTATAGCGTTTATTTTCTTTTAGAAAATCATTAAAGTCAGAATCATTAGTATTTGCAGTCTCAATGTAGTCGGTACAGTCAAAGTAGGTAAACAGGTCTGCAATCGTCAACTGATCGACTTTAGAGTTGAGGTGGCGTTTTTTGGCCAGTTCCGCCAGAGAGTTTGGTACACCACCGTTGATATTGCTGACAAATAGAAAATCAAGCGCCGTGTCTTTTTGGGTAATGGATTGAAACTGAATCTGCTCGTTGGTAGGGCAATAGGATTTAAGGTTTGACAAATTGACAATTCCGTATTTTTCTCCTGGAATTACAGTTACATTGCCTAAGCGATAGCCGCTGTCACGGGTTCTAGCTGGAAATGAAAAATAGTTGGCGGCCGTTGCGGCAAGCCTCAGGGCTAGGTCTCCTTCATTGCTAAACAAATATGCCTCATCAAATCGCCGCAGTGAAGCCGCCAAAAAATTAGCTCGACTGGCCGCGATCGCCAAAACTGGGATATCGGGAGAGGCCAGTACCAAGCGCTTGAGGCGGAAGACTTGGCCGATATCTGAGGAGGGGTGCTTGTCAACCGCTTTTGGCTCAAAGACATCTGAGAGAATGCGGATAACATTAGTGGCTACAAAGCCTCCCATACTATGCCCAATAAAGCTGAGGTTAACCGATAGCGTTGGCGCTAACTGAGTATCTAACTGACGAATCAGTTCAACTAAGTCTAAGACGGCAAAATTGCTAGCTCGGTAGTTATCTCGAAAGTAAACAATGATCCGCAAAAGCACTAGGCTGAAAATGATGGAGGCGATCGCTGTGACTAAAAAAAGTAATAGTGTGGGCAGTAAGGTCGTCCATTTCCCAACTTCTGCACTAGCCCAGATTAGGCAAAGCAATGCGCTGAAAACACCGCCAATCATCAAAAATAGAGGCACTATTGGCAGGGCATTCAGCGCAATTACAAAACTATCTCGATCAAAGCCGATCCGTTCTGAAGACCAGCGATAGCCAATAAAAACAAGATTCTTTTTCTGTTTAAGCGGTGGTTTTTGATTGACGTATTGAAAAATCTTTTTATACCACCTCCGAACATTAGTCTGCTCAGTGTTGTAGCCATGTATGGCGATTACTAGCTCTGGAGTTCCATATTTGGCAGCTTCGCTTAAATCCGTGGCGATCGCTCCAATGGCTGCGTCAAAGTTTTGCTGACGAATTTCTGGATGATTAGTTGAATTCACCTCACGGATGGAAAGCTCTACTTTCTCTCTACCAGCTACTTTCTCAGAAACGATCTGCTCCTTGTTAATCAGATCTTGCATGGTAGGCGTACAATCAATGATTAATTTTGCCTCGCCATCTTCGGTGTTAAAAGGAGCGGTGCTAAAAACAAAGTAACCTGGTGTGTGATGGGGTTGATTTCCGGGGTTACTTTGAAATTGTTTAACTTGATCCATGTCAACAGCTGTTACTTTGTTATCGATTGGATCAACTAATTTTTTAGATACATCAGGGGGGAGATCTGGTTTTTCAATCAAAATAAATTTCTGAATAATCAATTCACCGCTCATAGCAAAACTCCTATATTTCAAACGTTTAGTAAGATTTTCTGTTAGTTATTTAGCTTTAAGCTTGCTCAACTTATATCCTTTGAACATTCAAATGCATTAGTCTGGACTCAAATCTTAACGAAGGTGTTCTCTGGTAATGCAAAACCTTTGGCTATTTTTTACACATCGCCCTATGAGGGCATGGCAGTGCTCTATGAGGGCATGGCAGTGCCATGCCCCTACCCAATAATCGATCTGTCGTGGTCATTCACCAAGGCGATCGCACCTGTAGCTATTGTGACTACGGCCATAAATAACAGAACGGGCACATCCAAGTCTTGCAAGTCTTGATTTGAGACAACCCCTCAAAAGCGCTTATCTGGCAGGGCTTGACATCTGAGTGCTTATACGTGCTTGCAAAAGTGGGATGCACCCTAATAGAACCCTGTTGACTGACAAAACTCCTAAAACTTTTGGGGCGTTGCTGAATTGCGGGATGAACAGATTTATAAAACCCTAGTAACGCTAGGCTTTCGAAAATAGATTCATCCCAGAAATCAGCAACGCCGAATTTCACTCTCCCACTTCTTGTAGCGTTCGAGCGTAGAGCGATTGGCTCACGCGAAAACCAGCTTGACTGATCAATCGATCGAGAATTGGTTTGAGAACTGGGATCAGTTCCTGCTGTTTAGCGTTAATGAGAATTCCTAGGAGACCTCTGAGTTTCAGTCCATAACTTGCTGTAACGTTTCTACCCAGACGTTCGTCAATCAGTAAACGAACGACTTCGTCACGCTGTTCGCGATCAGTACTAAGTTCGACTGCCAGCGCGATCGCTTCAGCTTCACCTGGATCAAGCGTCTGGTTGAGGGTATCTAGAAGTTGGAGATTGGTCGGTGCCTGAATCTCCAGCCAACCAGCGCCAAGCAAAGAGATCATTGTGGGCTGAAAAATCGGTAAGCGAGTGAGTTCTAAATGCACGGCGGGAGGAATGAGGACTTTGGGATAAATTTGCTGCAATAGAGAAACCTCACCAATGATGATCAGATTGCTAATCGGCGAGGTGTTGCTCACAATGATCATTACCAGCCGTCCTTTCGGAGACTTTTGAGGTCTTGTTCTAAGTCTTCAATATCGTAGTGAACACAGATGCCGCGACTGGCAATTAATTGCTGAAATTCAATTTGATGCAAGCCCGCGAGTTGACTGGCGGTTCCGAGGGTAATGCGCTCTTGCTGAAACAATGCGATCGCCAGTTCGGTGCGGAGGTCTGCTTCACTAATTTGTAGGGCATCGGGAAGGTCGATCGTGATTTGCATGGGTTAGGCTCCTTGATTGGGGGTTTCGCTGAGTTTGTCGATATAAGTAATGATAGCTTTGGCAATCAGGCTCTTTTCACAAGCAGTTTTGGTAAGGTCGCTTTGGCAGATTGGAGGTGGCGATCGCCCGTTCAGGTGCTTTTTGGGCGATCGCTCTCCTTTGTTTGTATATTTCGATGGATTTAAATTTTGTTTGGCTTCGCTGTAGGACTTAGAGTGTATTGGCCTGCTGTATTGTTCGTTTTGGTACTGACGTACCAAATAAAATAATCTTATATCTAGTTTTCTTCCTTAATAGCTGTTACTCTTAACGCATCTATATGTGATTTTTTCACAGATTTTCTATTTATAGCTACTGCTAGAGCGGTTAAGATAGTGAAATTTGTATGACTAGAGCTACAAGACGAGGCAAAGACCATGCTTATTGAATTTAGTATCAGCAACTATAGATCCTTTAAAGAGAGAGTCACTTTCAGCATGGTGGCTGCAAATGTTGTTGCCAAAGATAAAAAACTTGACACTAGCAATGTTTTTGCAGTAGACGATAATTTGAAACTGCTCAAGAGCGCTGCCATCTATGGAGCAAATGCTAGTGGTAAAAGCAATCTTGCCAAAGCTCTAAGATTTATGAAATGGTTTATGGTTAATTCCTCAAAAGAAACTCAGAGTACAGACGAAATTGGTACTGAGCCTTTTAGACTGAGTACAGAAACTAAAGAGCAAGCATCCTGCTTTGAGCTGGTGTTTTTAATAAATGGTCAAAAACACAGATACGGATTTAAGGCAAACCAAGAGCGCGTCATTTCAGAGTGGCTATTTTATGTTCCAAAGCTAAGAGAAACCAGATTATTTGAGCGTGAACTAGACACTATTAAAGTGTCTAAAATTTATAAGGCTGACGGAATTCAACAAAGAACAAGAGCTAATGCACTCTTTTTGTCTGTTTCCGCTCAGTTTAATGTTGAGAT